>CAYPQR010000726.1:0-1703 GCA_964412865.1 uncultured Intrasporangiaceae bacterium | reverse complement strand
GTCGGCACCCGCGCCTCGTGCCAGCCGATCCCCGTGTTGATCAGCGACGCGCCGGCCCGCTCGACCTGCTGGGCCAGTTCGACCGTCTCGTCCCACGACTGGCCCTGCGGCACGAGATCGAGCAGCGACTGGCGATAGCTGACCAGGAAGTCGTCGCCGACGCCGTCCCGCACCCGCCGGACGATCTCGACGGCGAAACGCATTCGGCGCTCGGGGCTCCCGCCCCACCGGTCGGTGCGCCGGTTGGTGCGTGCCGCCAGGAACTGGTTGATCAGATAACCCTCCGACCCCATGATCTCGACGCCGTCGTAGCCGGCATACTTCGCCAGCTCCGCCGCGCGGGCGAAGGCCGTGACGGTCCGGTCGACGCCGCGCGTGGTGAGGGCCAGTGGCTTGAACGGGGTGATCGGCGACGTGCGGCCCGACGCCGAGCGAATGAACGGATGGAATCCATATCGTCCGGCGTGCAGGATCTGCAGTGCGATTCGCCCGCCCGCCTCGTGCACGGCATCGGTGATCACCCGATGCCGCTCGGCCGCCCGGCGGGTGGCGAGCAGCGAGCCGGCCGGCAGCAGCCAGCCCTGCCACGTGGGCGCGAAACCCCCGGTGATCATGAGGCCGACCCCGCCGCGAGCGCGCTCCGCGAAGTAGGCGGCGAGCTGCGGGAAGTGCTTGCTGCGGTCTTCCATCCCGGTGTGCATCGAGCCCATCACCACCCGGTTGGGCAGCGTGAGCCCGCCGACGGTGATCGGCGCGAGCAGGTGGTCGTAGGCCATCGGCATCTCCAACTGTCGGTGTCAGTTCACGGTCTCGGCGGCGTCTCGCGGTGAGGACGACCGCTCCAGCGCGGCGAGCATCTCGTCACACCACTGCACATACGCCCGTTCCTGGCGTATGCCGCCGCGCAGCACCAGCCACGCCGGCAGGTCGGCGTCGGTGACGCGATCCGGATCCGGGAAGTGCCTCCGCTCGTCGGCCAGGTAGTAGTCGAGTTGCTCCTCGTGCAGCGCTCGTTGCCGCCGGATGTCGTCGATCACGGCGTCTCGGTCGCCGAAGGGCATCGCCCGCACCTTCACCGCGAACTCGCTGCGCACCTGCTCACGCGCGGTGGGCTCGCGCGTCCATTCGCGAAGCCGGGATCGCCCGAGGTCCGTGAGGTGGTAGACGCGGCGGTCCGGCCTGCCCTCCCCGGCCTCGACGGTGACGTCGACGAGGCCGTCGGACTGCATACGCGCCAGCACGCGATAGATCTGCTGGTGCGTTGCCCGCCAGAAGAAGCCGATCGACTTGTCGAACCGGCGGGTGAGGTCGTAGCCGCTGGCGGCGCGCTCGGCGAGGGACACGAGGATCGCATGGTTCAACGACATGCACCTAGTTTCATATGCATCGCGATGCATAGTCAATCGGGTCTCTCGCGGACTGGGGAATATACCCCTGAGGGGTATGGTTGGCGGCAGTGGAGTCCGATCACGGCAGGCGACGGCAGGAGGGAGCCGGACATGAGCGAGCGCCACGCACCGCCACACCAGACCGATATCGCGCCGGAACACCACGGTGCGCACGAGGCCGACCATGCGCCCGTCGGGCACGGCGGCCACAGCGGGCACGCCGGCCACAGCGGGCACGGCGGCCATGGCGACCACGTGGCCCAGTTCCGTCGCCTGTTCTGGATCATGCTCGCCCTCAGCATCCCGACCGTCGCC
>CAYPQR010000725.1:0-1704 GCA_964412865.1 uncultured Intrasporangiaceae bacterium | reverse complement strand
TCTCGATGGGCGTGTGCGCGAGCTCCGGCGGCATGTTCAACAACTACGCGATCGTGCAGGGCGTCGACCACATCATCCCCGTCGACGTATACCTGCCGGGCTGTCCGCCGAGGCCACAGATGCTGATCAACGCGATCCTGGAACTGCACGACCAGATCCAGCACAGCAAGCTCGGCGTCAACCGGGTCGAGGCCGCACGCGCTGCCGAGCGCGCTGCCCTCGACGCCACGCCCACCCACCAGATGAAGGGGTTGCTGGCGTGATGACAGCGCGGCGAGGACACGAACGACGTGAGGCCCGGAGCAAGCGTGGAATCGCGCCGAAGGGGAGGTCGAAGTGACCGACGACAAGCTCACTCCCACCCCGGACGACAACGAGGGTCAGGAGAAGCACGAGCAGGGCACGGGCATCGTGCCCGCCGAGCGCTCCGACCAGCCGGTGCCCGTCGCCACCAAGCGAGGCATGTTCGGCTCGTCCCTGGGCAACGACACGTCCGGTTACGGCGGCCTGCACCGTCCGGTGCTGTTCCCCGGCGCGGCCGAGCGGCCCTACGGCTCCTACTACGACCAGCTGGCCGACGACCTCGCCGACGCGCTGGGAAATGCCGGTGGTGCGCCCTACGACGAGGCCATCGAGCGCGTTGTCGTGCACAACCGCGAGATGACGCTGTTCGTCGCCCGTGAACACCTGCCCGCCGTCGCGCAGGTGTTGCGCGACGATCCGCGGCTGCGGTTCGAGATGTGCGTCAGTGTCTCCGGTGTGCACTACCCGGAGGAGGCCGGCCGCGAGCTGCACGCCGTCTACGAACTGCTGTCGATGACCAATGACAGCAAGCGAGTCCGGCTCGAGGTGACCGCACCCGACGCCGACCCGCACGTCCCCAGCGTGGTCTCCGTCTGGCCGGCCGCCGACTGGCACGAGCGCGAGACGTGGGACATGTTCGGCCTGCAGTTCGACGGTCACCCGTCTCTGACCAGGATCCTGATGCCCGACGACTGGCCGGGTCACCCGCAGCGCAAGGACTACCCGCTCGGCGGCATCCCGGTGGAATACAAGGGCGCCACCATTCCGCCACCGGACGATCGGAGGTCGTACAACTGATGACGACACACACTGGCTCCGCGCAGACCGCGGGCAACGACCCGCTCGGTTCGACGGCGGACAACATCGATCCCGACACCCCGGTCCTGAGCGCCGGCGGAGGCGACTGGGACGAGCTCGTCGACGAGGCGGCCGCGATGCACGAGGAGCGCATCGTGGTCAACATGGGTCCGCAGCACCCGTCGACCCACGGCGTGCTCCGCCTGATCCTCGAACTGGACGGTGAGACGGTCACCGAGGCCCGCGCGGGTATCGGCTACCTGCACACCGGCATCGAGAAGAACATGGAGTTCCGCACCTGGACGCAGGGCGTGACCTTCTGCACGCGCATGGACTACCTCATGCCGATCTTCAACGAGACCGCCTACTGCCTGGCGATCGAGAAGGCTCTCGGCATCACCGACCAGATCCCCGACCGGGCCAACGTCATCCGCGTGATGATGATGGAACTCAACCGCGCCGGATCGCATCTGGTCGGCATCGCCACCAGCGGTATGGAGATGGGCGCGACGACCGTCATGACCATCGGCTTCCGCGAGCGCGAGCGGATCCTGGAGATCTTCGAGATGGTCTCCGGTCTGCGGATGAACAACAACTACGTGC
>CAYPQR010000724.1:0-1705 GCA_964412865.1 uncultured Intrasporangiaceae bacterium | reverse complement strand
CGCGGGTTCGATTCCCGCCACCTCCACCACTTCGGCACGTCACACTGTTCGGCCGACGAGGTCGGGTGTGCCGCGAGCCGGCACACCCGACTTTTTCGTCGCGGTTGGTGGCGGTCAGCGGGCACGCACGCCCTCGACGAGCAGATCGAGCATGCGCGTCGCCTGTGGCGCGTCCACCGAGGCGACCATGATCCCGGCAAGGCTCGCCGCGATGTCGAGGGGCTGGACATCGCCTCGCATCGTGCCGTCGGCGACGCCCGCATCGAGGATCGTGCCGATGGCGCCGGCGAGCTGCTCGCGCGTGTGAGTCGCCGTGATCTGGCCGCCGGCGATGAGGGAACGCAGCGCCTCCGCCATGCCGCGTTTGGTGGTGACGAACGCCTGGTAGCCCCGCATCCACCCGCGCAGCGCCGCGACCGGCTCGTGCTCGGCCAGCAGCCGCTCCGCGCTCGCGCAAAGCAGCGTCAGCTCGCTGCGATAGACCTCGGCGACCAGCACCTCGCGCGAGGCGAAGTTGCGATAGAGCGTGCCGATCCCGACGCCTGCGGCCTTCGCGATGTCCTCGAGGCGGATGTCTTCGTCACCCGACGCAAACGCCTCGGCCGCAGCCGTGAGCAACCGTTCGCGGTTGCGGCGCGCGTCTTTGCGCGGCCGTCTCCCGACAGAAACCGGAATCACCTCCACTTATGCTACGCTCTTCCACGACGGCGATCCGGAGCCGTCTCCGTTTTCGATGCGGTGAGCTTACCTCTCAGGAGTGCCTCATGACGACTTCTCTCTACCCGGACAACGCCTTCGCCGGCCTCGGATCACATCGGGTGTTGCGGGTCGGCTACGGCGCAATGCAACTCGAGCACGTGGGCACCGAGGCGTCGGTGCGCGTGCTGAGGCGCGCGGTCGACCTCGGAGTCGATCACATCGACACCGCGGAGTTCTATGGCGGCGGGTCGGTCAACCGCGTCATCCGCGAGGCGCTGCACCCCTACCCGGACGGGCTACAACTGGTGTCGAAGGTCGGAGCCCGGCATACGGACTCCGGGCTGGTGCCGGCGCAGCGGCCCGAGCAGCTGCGCGCCGACGTCGAGTCGAATCTCACGACGCTCGGCGCCGACCACCTGCCGGTGGTCAACCTGCGTCGCCTGGACACCCGGCCGGGCATCGTCGCGGAAGGTGACCAGGTGATCGACATCGACGATCAGCTCGCCGAACTCGGCGCGCTGCGCGACGAGGGGAAGATCGGCGCGATCGGGCTGAGCAGCGTGAACGCCGCCCAGGTGCGCCACGCCGCTCCCATGGGGCTCGCCTGTGTGCAGAACCTCTACAACCTGCTCGAACGCGGGCACGAGCCGGTCCTGGCGGAGAGCGAACGGCTCGGCATCGCCTGGGTGCCGTTCTTCCCGCTCGGTTCGGGGTTCGCGCAGGGCGTCGAGGTGACATCCAACCCGGTGGTCGTCGAGCACGCGGCGAGACTCGGGATCACGCCGGCACAGGCCGCTCTCGCGTGGCTGCTCGCGCACAGCCCGCGCACGTTGCTCATTCCCGGCACGAGCAGTGTGCCGCACCTGATCGACAACATCGGCGCGGCGCGGGTGACTCTCGACGGCCGGGCATCGGACGCCTTCGACGATCTCGCCGCTTGACCGGATCGCCCCAAGACCACCCTGGGCCGGTCGAGTAGCTCCGATGCGACGAAGGAGCAAGGAGC
>CAYPQR010000723.1:0-1705 GCA_964412865.1 uncultured Intrasporangiaceae bacterium | reverse complement strand
TGCCGCCCGACGCGGAGCGGGACCTGCCGCAGGACCCGCAGCAGGCCACCGACGCGCTCGCGGCCCACCCCGACCGGCAGGACGTGCGCCTGCTGGTGGCGGTGCTGCGCGACGGGTCGTCCATCTGCCTGCTGCGCCAGCGCGCCCACGACAGCGACGACCAGGTCGCGATCGGTGAGGACATCGCGCCCGGGCTGGTGGAGGCCCTGCGCGCGACTCTGCAGGCCTGAGGCTCAGCAGTGCGGCAGGCCGGTCGTCTGCCCGTTCGCGACCTTCTTGACCACCGAGACGGCCTGGGCGAACGAACTGACCTTGATGACGGTCAGGCCGTCGGGCTCGTGGCCGCGCGCCTGGCTGCAGTCGTCCTTGGGCGCCAGGAAGAACTTCGCGCCGTCGTTCTTGGCTCCGGCCATCTTCTGCCGTAGGCCGCCGATCGGTCCGACGACGCCGTCCTCGCTGATCGTGCCGGTGCCGGCGAACCGCTTGCCGCCGGTGAGCTTGCCGGGCGTGAGCTTGTCATAGATCGCGAGTGCCATCATCGTGCCCGCCGACGGACCGCCGACGTCTCCGACACTCAGCTTGATCTTGGCCGGCATGGTGTATTTCGGGGTGATCGCGATCCCGAAGACCGCGTGGCCCTGGCCCTTCACGGTCGGCACGTGCAGCTGCTCGGTCTTGCCGTCGCGGGTGACCTGGACGTCGACCTTGTCCCCCGGCTCGACCTTGCTCATGACGTCGCTCACCTCGTCCATCCGGTTCACCGAGGTGCCTTCGATCTTGGTGATGATGTCGCCGACCTTCAGGTGGCCCTTGGCGGGGCCGTCATCGGCGACCTGCGCGACCTTGATCTGCTCGGGCACCTTGTGGCCGGCGGCGCGCAGGGCGACGACCTTCGCGGTCTCCTGGGCGTTGGTCATCTCGGCGGTGTTCTGCTCGGCGACCTCCTTGCCGGTGACGTCGTCGGGGAACCACTCGCTGCGCGGATCGATCTCGGCGTTGCTGTCGAACTGCGCCCCGATCCATTCCATGACCGAGACGGGGTAGTTCGGGCCGCCCGACATCGACACGGTCGTGAAGTCCAGGGTGCCCGACACCGGGTAGGTCTTGAGCCCCTCGATCCGCAGCACGGGGGTGTCGCCCTCGGACCCGAAGATGTTCTGCACCGGGCCCGGCCGCAGGATGACGACCGGCACGTGGATGACGTTGAGCAGCGCGATCGCCACGACCACCAGCACGCCGATGACCAGCAGGACGATGTTGCGGGGCCGCAGCCTCCGTGAACGCTGATCGTCGTCTGCTGCTACGGCAGTCCCACCCATTCGTCCGTCCCATCGCTGAAGGTCTGATGCTTCCAGATCGGCACCTCGTGCTTCAGCGTGTCGATCATCGTCGAACATACGGCAAGCGCGTCACCGCGATGTGGCGCCGAGACGGCCACGACCACTGCGAGGTCACCGATGTGAAGGGTACCGGTGCGGTGCACGGCCGCCGCGGCGGTGATCTCATCGGTCAGCGATTCCCGCACGACCCTGCGCAGTTCGTCCACGACGCTGGGGTGTGCGCTGTAGTCCAGCTGCCGCACGGAGCGTCCGCCGTCCTCGTCGCGCACCTGCCCCACGAACAGCGCCACTCCCCCCGCCGCGGGGTCCCGGACGGCGTCCAGCAGTTCGTCGACCGAGAGCGGCTCGTCGCGGATCTGCGCCAG
>CAYPQR010000722.1:0-1708 GCA_964412865.1 uncultured Intrasporangiaceae bacterium | reverse complement strand
TGAACGGCACCGCGCGACCCGGCGACTACTACGTCGCGGTCAGCCGCCGCGGCGTCGCCGACGACGATGACTACGGCGCGATGCCGGTGCACCTGCAGATCGCCGTCATCGGCAAGCCGGGCGTCGACGCGCCAGCGTATGAAAAGACCTCAGCGTCAAGCAATCCCACTCACAGTGCAACGCCCTCGCACTCCTCCGGTGCGCGATCCGGGGCCGCGACCTCCGACAACACCCCGGTCGCCGCGGCTCCCGCCTCCGAGTCGACCTCCGGCACGAACTGGCCGCTGATCGGCGGGCTGGCCGGAGGTGTCGTGGTGCTGGCCGGAGCCGGAGGGGCCACCGCGGCAGCGATCCGCCGTAGGAGCTGAGCCGTCATCCCGTGACGCCCCCATCGGGACCAGCACCTCGGCCCGGCAGTCGAGCCCGCACCGGCAACTCGATCTGCTCGAAGACGCACGGCCCGTCGGGATCGCTCGCCCACGGCATACCATCCGGGATGAGGGGTGCGATCAGGTGCCGTGCCATGGCGGCCGAGGCGGGCCGAGCGCGAATGTCCCTGTCGCTCAACGCACACAGCGCATCCCAGAGCCTGCCCGACGACACGGCGCCCAGGCGGTCGGGCGGCAGGCCGGTCAGCAGATGCCTCCCGAGGATGCCGAGGCCGTAGAGGTCCGAGCGCGGGTCGAGGTCATGGTGCGCGGCCTGCTCGGGCGCGATGTAGCCGGGCGTGCCCACGGCCGCGCCGTGCTCGGTGAGACGCGGCCCGTCCAGGACGGCGGCCACGCCGAAGTCGGACAGTCGCGCGAACGGCCTTGCTGCGCCGGTGGGTTCGAGCAGGACGTTGGAGGGGTTCACGTCCCGATGGACCACGCCGTGCGTATGCACCGCCGCGAGCGCGTCGAGCAACTGGTCGATGACCACCGCGACGAACGACTCCGGCAGCGGGCCGTGGTCGCTCACCAGCGTCGCCAGTGAGCCGCCCCGGACCAGATCCATCGACAGGGCGACCTGGTCGTCGTCGGCCGCCCATCCCCGCGGCGTCACGACATGTGGGTGGTCGATGCGCAGCGACTGCTCCCGCACGAACCGCAACAGGCCCGCGGACTCGCGCTGGGCGAGCACCTTCACGGCGACCCAGTCGTCGACCTTGCGGTCGCGGGCCAGCCAGACGGCGCCCGCTCCCCCGCGCCCGATCCGCCGATGCAGCTCATAGCGCCCCGCGATCACCTCCATCGGTCCAACCTAACCGCAATCACGTCGTGGCGCGGCGCTCGACGGGCCGCCGTGACGGCATTCGGCGGCGGACCCGCGCCGACACGGGCATCGTGCGGCCCGATGGGCCGGGTGTGGGCCTGCCCGCACCGGTGGCATTGGGGTTAGAGTCGATGTGTGGCTGCCTCGGGGGTACGCACGTTCGCACGGCCGATGCTCGTTTCGGCACTTGCCGCGGTGGTGGGGCTCGGCCTCGCCGCCTGCGGGGACAACGCCACGTCATCGACGACTGCGGGCGCGACCGGCGCCGCCACGTCTGCCCCGACCTCGGCGCCGACGAGCGGCCCTGCCACGCCCGCCACGACCAGCCGCACCGCCCCCACCACGACGTCGCCGGGCACCCGGCATACCAAGGCGACCCACCCCGCGACCGGCACGGCGACGGCGACGTCGAAGGCCCGGCCCAGCACAACGGTCGTCAAGAAGTTCAACGCGT
>CAYPQR010000721.1:0-1712 GCA_964412865.1 uncultured Intrasporangiaceae bacterium | reverse complement strand
CGACGAAGGCGTCGGCCTTCTTCTCGATGCCCGTCTTGGCCTGGTCGGGCACGGGGACGGCCTGCACCGCCTGCTCCTCGGGGACGACCGCCACCGGCTTGGGCGCCTCCAGCACGAGACCGCCACCGGACCCGCTGTCGGAACTGCTGGTGTTGCCGCCGCCCTGTGCGCCGAGGCCCCCGTCAAGGTTGAGGTCCGACATGTCCTACGCCTCCTCCTGGGTCCGCGGCTCACCCGCTGCCCACTCGTTCATCCCACTCTATGCAGAGCGAGGACGTCTCGGCAGCCGACCCGTGCCGATCGATCTCGCCTCTCTCCCTTACCGACGAACGAGCGGGCCAAATGGATCCCTCCGAGCCGATTGCGGCCCCGACCGGGGATCCACCTCGCCGGCGGGCGCCGCCCCCGGACCGCGCTAGCCTCGGCCCATGGCGGATGACGACCACCCGGCGGATGCCGACTCACCGCAGCTCGCCATGACCCGGCGCCTGGTCGACCTTTCGGTGCAGCGCACGCATCTCGCCGAGCGGCGCAACGAGTTGTCGCTCGAGCGCACCCGGCTGGCCGGGCAGCGCAATGAGATGTCGTCGCAGCGCACGTATCTCAATGCCGAGCGGACCCTCTCGGTGTGGGTGCGCACCTCGCTGGCCGTCATGGTCGTCGGCATCGCGATCGACCGGTTCGGCCTGTTTCTCGGCGAGCAGCCGCACACGCCCGACGAGATCGACCCGACCTCGACCGGTGTCGGCGTCGGCCTCGTTGCCCTCGGCGTCCTCATGGCGCTGCTGACCGCCGGGCGCTTCCTGTCGTATGCGGCGCACTACCGGCGCCATCACGAGGTGCCTCACCGGCACGGCCCGTTCCTGGCACCGTTCTTCGCCGCGCTGGTGGCGATCTTCGGCATCGCGCTGATCGTGCTGCTGCTCGCGGGCCCGGTCTGAGCGGTCGGGCCTCACCCCGGACCGGAGCCCGGGCCGCGCTGCCGCAGCGCCTCGTGCAACACGATCGCACCGGCGGTCGCCGCGTTCAGAGAACTGGCGCTGCCCACCATCGGGATGCTGACGATCCGCTCGCACGCGTCCCTCCATCCGCGCGTGAGCCCGCGGGTCTCGTTGCCGATGACGAGCACGGTCGGCGCTGCGAGGTCGATCTTGTGCAGGTCCTGCTCGCCGCCCTCGTCGGTGCCCAGCACCTGCAGGTCCAGACCGCCGGCCCGCAGCCGCTCGACCCATACGACCACGTCGCGATGTGAGGACACCCGCACCGTCGGGATCGCGAACAGTGATCCGGTGCTGGCCCGCACGGCTTTCGGGTCGTAGGGGTCGGCCGCGTGGCCCGTCACGACCAGCCCGGTCGCCCCGAAGGCGTCCATCGAGCGCAGCAGGCCGCCGATGTTGCCGGGTTGGGTCGGCCGGTCGAAGACCACGATCAGCGGGGCACCGACGGTGGGTATGCGGTCGAGCGAGTCGTCCGGCATCTCGACCACGGCGACCAGCTCGGGCGGGTCATCGGGCTTCTCGGCGAGCTCGGCCAGCAGCGACGCCGGCATCTGCACGTGGTCACACGGGGTCTGCTCCCAGACGGAGGTCGCCCAGTCGGAGAGGCGCTCGCGGTCGCTGCGCAGCAGGGTCCGTATGCGCCACCGGTGCTCGATCGCCTGACGGATCGGGCGCACACCCTGCACGACGAACTCACCGGCGCGGTGGCGCTTG
>CAYPQR010000720.1:0-1714 GCA_964412865.1 uncultured Intrasporangiaceae bacterium | reverse complement strand
GCGTATGGCGTCTGCAGGCGGCCGCGCCCGAGCTCGATCGCCAACAGCATGGCTTCGACCGCGCTCGCGCCGAATCCACCGTCGTCCTCCGGGAAGGGGAGCCCGAGCGCGCCGAGTTCGCAGAGAGCCGCCCATGCCTTCGGGTCGTGGGGTTGCGGGCCCACCGGCTGATCTCCGGCGGTGCTCGCGGGGGCGTGGCGCGATGCCAGTTCGCGGGCCGCAGCCTGAAGCGCCTTCTGCTCATCATCGATCGTGAAATCCATTGTCAGCCCTTCAGTCCCAGGATGCCGGACGAGATGATTTGCCGCTGTATCTCGTTGGATCCGCCGTAGATGGATGACTTGCGGAAGTTCAGGTAGGTCGGGGTGGAATGGCCTGCCCATTCGTCGACGTGGCCTGCCGCCTCCGGCCACCACCACAGGCCTGACGGGCCGGCGACGTCCATGATCAGTTCGACGACGTCCTGCTGCAGCTGGGTGCCGCGAAGCTTGAGGATCGACGAGGCCGGGTCGGGGCGGCCGTCCTTGGAGTTGCCCGCCACCCGGATCGCCGTGAGTTCGAGGGCCATCACCTGCGCCTCGAGCTCGGCGACCCGTGCGGAGAGCAGTGGATCGTCGAGCAGGACCCCATCACCGCTTCGGGTGCTCGCGGCGAATTCCTTGGCGTCGGCGAGCTTTCGCTTCAGCGTCCCGATCGCGGCGATGCCGACGCGCTCGTTGCCGAGGAGGAACTTCGCGTAGTCCCACCCCTTGTCGACCTCACCCACCAGCTGGTCGGCCGGCACGCGCACGTTGTCGAAGAACACTTCGTTGACCTCGTGGCCGCCGTCGATCAGCTGGATCGGCCGCACGGTGACGCCCGGTGAGTCCATGTCGATCAGCAGGAAGGAGATGCCCATCTGCTTCTTCGGCGCGTCGGGGTTGGTGCGCACCAGCGCGAAGATCCAATCCGCGTGTTGCCCGAGTGTCGTCCAGGTCTTCTGTCCGTTGACGACCCACGCATCGCCGTCCCGCCTCGCCGTCGTACGCAGCGATGCGAGGTCCGACCCGGCGTCCGGCTCCGAGAAGCCCTGGCACCACCAGATGTCGATGTTGGCGGTCGGTGGCAGGAAACGATCCTTCTGTTCCTTGCTGCCGAACGTCGCGATGACCGGCCCGACCATGTTGACGTTGAAGGTGAGAGGTGTCGGGACCGACGCGTTCTGCATCTCCTGCAGGTAGATGTGGCGTTGCAGCGTGGTCCAGTCGCGCCCACCGTATTCGACGGGCCAGTGTGGCACGGCGAGGCCGTGCTCGTTGAGGATGCGCTGGCTGGCGCGCACGTCGTCGGCCCGGACCTCGCCGCCCGCGTGCCACCGCTCGCGGATGTCTTGTGGGAAGGTCTCGTTGAAGAACTCGTGCATGCGGGCGCGGAAGGCCGCGTCCTCCTCGGTGAGTCTGCGTCGCATCTCCACATCCCGTCGTCGGGGCCAGTTGTGCCCACACTAACCGGGGCGCTTCGACAACCTGAGGGAGGCCAAGATCGTCGTAGCACGGGCGTGGACGATGTCATGAGGCCTCGGCCGCCGACTGTTCCGGTCTGGTGGTCCGGTATGGCGGGAGTTTCCGTCCGCAAGCGGATCCTCTCGTCGGCCGGCCTCGGGCGGTCGCCATGTGCCGGCCGCGCTCTGCCCGCTCTTGTCGGTGCCGCGGGTCGGCGGCGGGTCGTCCGCGTC
>CAYPQR010000719.1:0-1718 GCA_964412865.1 uncultured Intrasporangiaceae bacterium | reverse complement strand
GCCTGCAGCCGCATCGCCCCGTCATCTCGCGCCGCCAGGGAACGCCCGACATACGTGGACAGGTCGGTGCGTGTCGCCTCGTCGGCCAGCAACAGCGCCGTCATCGCCGCGACCTGCGCCTCATCGCGACCGGCTCGTCGCGATATCGGGCCAGCACCGCCGCGGTCTCGGCATCGATGCGACTGGGATGCTGCGCCTCCAGGTCGAAATGGACCACTGTCGTCTCTGCCACGCAGCACACGTGGGCGTCCGGTTCGTCGGACGACAGCACCTCATAGCAGAGGTCGAACGCCGCAGCCGACACGCCGCCCACCCACATGGTGATCGTCACCGGCTTGTGACGGTAGTGCAGCTGCTGCCGATATTCGATCTCGGTGCGTGCGATGAGCAGCCGCGGCACCCGCGAACCCTCCTCGTCGTGCCCGAACCATTCGGCGAGGCCGAGCACACGGGCCTCCTCGAGGAGACGCACGATCTGCACGTTGTTGACGTGGCGCAAGGCGTCCATGTCGGACCAGCGCAGGGGGATGTCGACGGAGTACGGGCGCTTCGGCATACGCCCATCATCCCAAGACCCGCTTCGCGACATCGATAGAGTCTGCGACGTGAACGACGACAAGAGCCCCGTGGACCAGGCGGACGAGACCGACCCGGTGGCCGACCTGCTCGACGTCCTCGACCTGAAGCCGGTCGGTCGCACCGAGTTCACCCCGGAGATCATCGGCGACGAGAGCGACGCCGACGTGTCCGAGCGCCATCTCGAGGTGTTCACCGGCCGCAGCCAGATCACCCCGCACGGCCGGGTCTTCGGCGGCCAGGTGCTCGCCCAGTGTGTCATCGCGGCGGGACGCTCGGTGCGAGGCGTGGACGGCCTCGGCGAGCGGCCCATCCATTCGCTGCATGCCTATTTCATCCGCCCGGGAGACTCGAAGCACCCGATCAGGTTCGCCGTCGAGAACCTGCGGGACGGCCGCTCCTTCTCGGTGCGACGCGTGTATGCGATGCAGTACGGCCGCACCATCTTGTCGGCGACACTGTCGTTCCAGACGCCCGCAGGCGGCCTCGACCACCAGGCGGCCATGCCGTCGGTGCCGGATCCCGACCGTGTGCGCACGGCCGCCGAGGAACTCGAGGGCGTCCACGATCCTCGCGTCCAGCACTGGCTGCGACGCGCGCTGGACGTGCGCATCGTCGAGGGCGCGCTGTATCTCGTGCCCGGCCGGCAGCATTCCGCGCACCAGAACGTCTGGATGCGGACCATCGAGAGGCTGCCCGATGACCAACTGCTGCATGCGGCGGTGCTGGCCTACAGCTCCGACTACTCACTGCTCGAGTCCATCCTGCGGCGCCACGGACTGGTCTGGGCCGACCCGCGATTGCGCCCCGCGAGCCTCGACCACGCCATGTGGTTCCACCGGCCCGGACGTGTCGACGAATGGGTGCTCTACGAGCAGGAATCGCCCTCCGCGTCAGGAGGCCGCGGCCTCGGCCTGGGCAAGATCTTCTCCATGGACGGCACCCTGATCTGTTCGGTCGCGCAAGAGGGTATGGTCCGGGTCAAGGAGGACCGGTGAGCGATCGCGAGCGGCTGCTCGCGGCATGGCGGGCGGAGGAAACCGGACAACCCGAGGGCTGGGACTTCTCGCCGTTACACGGACGGATGCGCGAGGATGCCGAGCCGTGGGACCTACACTCCGTCATCCGTGACGCCCTGCACG
>CAYPQR010000718.1:0-1719 GCA_964412865.1 uncultured Intrasporangiaceae bacterium | reverse complement strand
GGGCGCTGCCCATCAGCGAGGTGGCCGACAGCCTCGCCGTGTCGGCGGCCACCGCCGGCCGCACCGTCGACCGCCTGGTGACGCTCGGGCTCGTCGACCGCGAGGAGGACCCGGAAGATCGCCGCGCCCGGCGCGTCTCGCTGACCCCGACCGGTCAGGAGCTGGCCGACACCCAGCGCGAAGCCATGCGTGACCGCATCACCGAATTCAGCAAGGCGTTGCCGGATGACGTCGCCACCGGACTCAACGATGCCCTGCAGGCCGCGCTCGACGCGGCCCCCGACCACCTGCGCGCGGACGACGTCTGCGCTCCACACATGAAAAGGAGCTGATGTGACCACCGCAGCTGCACCACCTACCCCCGCGAGCGACCCGACGAAGATCGACGGGCCGCTGCTCAAGGTCGCCCTCGTCGTCGTGCTCGGCGCGATCATGGCGGCGCTCGACATGACGATCGTCAATGTCGCGATCCCGACCTTCCAGGAGAGCTTCGACGCGTCCTACGCCAACGTCGCCTGGGCCATCACCGGCTACACGCTGGCCCTGGCCACCGTCATCCCGCTCACCGGCTGGGCGGCCGACCGGTTCGGCACCAAGCGGCTCTACATCGCCGCCATGGTGCTGTTCGTCCTCGGATCGGTGGCCTGTGCCACCTCCTGGTCGCTCGGGGCGCTGATCGTCTTCCGGGTGCTGCAGGGCATCGGCGGCGGCATGCTGATGCCGCTCAGCATGACGATCCTGACCCGCGCGGCCGGCCCGCAGCGCATCGGCCGCGTCATGGCCCTGCTCGGTGTGCCGCTGCTGCTCGGCCCGATCGGCGGCCCGATCCTCGGCGGCTGGCTGATCGACTCGGTGTCGTGGCACTGGATCTTCCTGATCAACGTGCCGATCGGCGCCATCGCCATCATCTCGACGGCGCTCGTGCTGCCCAAGGACGAGACGCACCCGTCGGAGAAGTTCGACTTCCTCGGCATGCTGCTGCTCTCCCCCGGTCTCGCCGCATTCCTGTATGGCGTGTCGTCGATCTCCGACGAGGGCACGATCGCCGCGACACGAGTGCTCGTGCCGGGCATCATCGGCGCCGTGCTCATGGCGCTGTTCGCCCTGCACGCGCTGCGCAAGAAGGACGCGCTGGTCGACCTGTCGCTGTTCAAGGACCGCAACCTGACGATCTCCGTCATCACCCTGCTGATGTTCATGACCGCCTTCATGGGCGCGATGATGCTGCTGCCCAGCTACTTCATGCAGGTGCGCGGCGAATCCACCCTCATGGCAGGTGTGCTGGTCGCCCCGCAGGGCATCGCGGCGATGATCTCGATGCCGATCGCGGGCAAGCTCGTCGACAAGATCGGGCCGAAGTTCGTGGTGCTTCCGGGCATCGTGCTCATCCTGGCCGGGTTCGTGATGTTCACCCAGATCGGGGTCGACACGTCCTACTGGATCACCAGCGGATCCCTGTTCGTCATGGGTCTCGGTATGGGCTGCACGATGATGCCGCTCATGACCGCGGCGCTGGCGACGCTGACCGATCACAAGATCGCCCGCGGTTCCACCCTCATGAACATCGTGCAGCAGGTGGGCGCCTCGCTCGGTGCCGCCATCATGTCGGTCGTCCTGACCAACCAGATGCTCGACCACGGCGTCGACGCGGCGAAGATGTCGACCCAGCAGGTGCCGAAGAATCAGATGACCCCGGAGATCCTGGCACAGATCCACCAG
>CAYPQR010000717.1:0-1719 GCA_964412865.1 uncultured Intrasporangiaceae bacterium | reverse complement strand
CCTCGCCCTACTCAGGCTCCCCCGCAAGCGGGCGGTACCCCCACCGCCTCGCATCGCGGCAGTCGACCAGCAAGGGCGGCCCCTTTCACGCCCGCACGGCGTCACGAGTCCCAACGAAACTCGACCAGCCATGCGCATGTGTTCATAGCGAGCACATACATCGTTCACACACCGTCGCTGGGTTCGTGGCGCCCACTGGTGGTGTCGCCGCATTCGTTCCATGACATGCCGGCGGCACGCGCCACACGGTGGAGGAGACCACGATGAGCCAGTTCACGAACGCGCCCCGCGGCAATTCGCCACGTCCACGCTCGAGGGGGCGCAGGGCCTGGTGGGCCGCAGGAGGCGCCCTGGCGCTCGCCATGTCGATGGGGACGGGTATGGCGATCGGCGCCACCGTGCTCCATCCGTTCGGCTCGCCGTCGGTGTCGGTGACTCAGCCCGATGTGAGCAACGGTGGCGGGGCCTCCGGATCGGCTCCGGGGGTGGGTCCGGGCGGCTCCGGATCGAGTGGCGGAACCGGCGGCTACGGATCTGGTTCGGGCTCCGGTGGGTTCGGGGGCGGCTTCGGATACGGCTCGGGTGGCTCAGGATCCGGCGGCACCGGGAGTGGAGGCAGTGGCTCCGGGGGGTTCGGCCAGGCGGGTGAGACAGCGGCCACCGAGGCGACAGCGAAACAGCAGGTCGGCGTGGTCGACATCCAGACGGTGCTGGGCTACCAGAACGCGCAGGCCGCGGGCACGGGCATGGTGCTGACGTCGAGCGGTGAGGTGCTCACCAACAACCATGTGATCGACGGCGCGACCAGTATCAAGGTCACCGTCGTCTCGACGGGCGACACCTACACCGCCAACGTCGTCGGCACCGACCCCACCCAGGACGTGGCCGTGCTGCAGCTGCAAGGGGCCTCGGGCCTGAAGACGGTCACCACCGACACGTCCCCGGCCACGGTCTCGGAGCGCGTCACCGGCGTGGGAAATGCGGGCGGCTCGGGTGGGGTGCCGAGCGCCGCCACCGGCAAGGTCACCGCGGTCGGCCAGACCATCACCGCGTCGGACTCGGACGGTTCCGATGCGCAGACCTTGCACGGCCTGATCAAGGACAGCGCCGCGATCCGGGCCGGCGACTCCGGTGGTCCGCTGTATGACGCGTCGACCCAGGTGATCGGCATGGACACGGCGGCCGCGACAAGCCGTTCCGGCAATACGACGGCCGGTTATGCGATTCCGATCGGCAAGGCGCTGAAGATCGCGCACAAGATCGAGTCCGGGAACGCCACCAACACGGTGCATATCGGATATCCGGCGTTCCTCGGAGTCTCGTTGAGCACGTCGACGAACGGTGCGGTCGTCCAGCAGGTGCTGGCGGACACCCCGGCGGCGAGCGCGGGACTCACCGCGCAGGACGTGATCACCGGTATCGGCGGCACCGCCGTGCGCAGCGCCGACGACGTGAAGTCCGCCCTCGCCGCCAAGCGGCCCGGCCAGAGCGTGGAGATCACCTGGTCCGATCCGCAGGGCGAGTCGCACAGTGCCACGGTCACCCTGATCAACGGACCGGCCGACTGAGCCGGAAGCGGCCCACTCCGCAAGGTGGTCGAGTCTCCTTGCCACTGTTGGGTCCGCCTTGCAGGCGTGAAAGCGACCACTCTGGCTGGTCGAGTAGCCGGGGGAGCGAAGCGGAGGAGGCGTATCGAGACCTGGTGACATGCGTTGCCAA
>CAYPQR010000716.1:0-1722 GCA_964412865.1 uncultured Intrasporangiaceae bacterium | reverse complement strand
TGCCGGCCGAGCCGTCCGAGGCCGACCTGGCCCGGCTGCGCAGCATCACCGAGCTGATCCAGACGCGCATCGCCCTGCTGACCGACGCGTCGGCGCTGGTGGCTCCGTTCTATGTCGACGACGACGCCCTCGAGATCGCGGAGGATGCGCGCAAGCAACTGAAGGAGTCCGCACCGCGGGTGCTCGACGCCGCGATCGAGGCACTGACCGCCCAGGCGGACTGGAGCGCCGATCCCATCCAGGAGACGCTGCGGGCCGCCCTCGTCGACGGCCTGGGCGTCAAGCCGCGGCTCGCCTTCGGGCCGCTGCGCACGGCGGTCTCGGGCCAGAAGGTGTCGCCGCCGCTGTTCGAGTCGATGGAGATCCTCGGCCGGGACTCGACGCTTGCGAGGTTGCGCTCACTGCGGGCGAGTCTGTGACGGCCGACGCGCTGCTGCTGGATCTCGACGGCACGCTGCTGCGCACGGGCGATGCCATCGTGCATGCGGGTGTCGCCGCGATGGCCGCGGCCTGGCCCGACCTCGATCCGCGGGTGTATCGCGATGCCGCCGAGCGCTACCGACACGACAGCGGCGGGTACTTCGCCCGGTATGCCGCCGGGGGTTCCACCTATGACGAGATGCGCCGCGACCGTTTCGCGCGGGCAGCGCACGAGATGGGGCTGCCCGATGACGAGGGGGCGAGTCGCCGCCATGGCGAGGTCTTCCTGCGGGAGTTCCGCCGGCTCTACACCGATCCCGCACGGCTGTATCCCGACGCCCTGCCGATGCTGGACCGCTTTGCCCGTGCGGGTGCGAGGGTCGGCCTGCTCACCAATTCCAGCGACGAGCTGACCCGGGCCAAGCTGGGCGGCTTGGGCCTTGCGGAGCGGTTCGACGCGGTCGTGACCCGCGACACGCTCGGGTTCGGCAAACCCGATCCGCGTGCGTTCCACCATGCGTGTAAGGAGCTCGGCTCGGCACCCGAGCAGACGACGTATGTCGGTGACGAGCTGCGGACCGACGCGCTCGGCGCCCGTGACGCCGGGCTGCGCGGCGTGTGGCTGTCGCGACCGGGCGTGATCGACCCCGCGGGCCCTGCCGATCCGCACGGCATACGGGTGATCGCCTCCCTCGACGAGGTGTGACGGCGCTCATGGGCAGGACGGCGGTCACGATTTGGGAAAGAGGGTCGATCCCAGGTAGAGTCTCCCCTCGGTTCACCCCTTCGCGAGCGAGGGGCGTGATACCCCCTTGGGGTATGGTGTAATCGGCAGCACGACTGATTCTGGTTCAGTTAGTCTAGGTTCGAGTCCTGGTACCCCAGCGCTGATCGGCTGATGTGGCCGATTCGGAGAAGTCCCACGGGATGCCGTAGGATCTTGTCCGCTTGTTCATCCCTTCGGGGGAGAGCAGGAAGTGCATGGCCCCGTTGTGTAGCGGCCTAGCACGCCGCCCTCTCAAGGCGGTAGCACGGGTTCGAATCCCGTCGGGGCTACAAAGGAAGGTCGACCCTCCGAGACCGGAGGGTCGACCTTTTTCATGTCCGCTGTGAGATCGCATTTCCTGGCCTCATCCGACCGCGAGAGCGCGATAGTTCGCCCCAAGATCGAAAATGGGGTCGGATAGTGCGATCTCGAGTCGTAGGTGCCGCGCTTGGCCCGCTCGTGTGGGCTCCGCCGAGGCGGGGGCGGGCAGACCGCACGTGACTGTCCTCAGCGCTGGACCGAGGCGGGGCACGCCG
>CAYPQR010000715.1:0-1728 GCA_964412865.1 uncultured Intrasporangiaceae bacterium | reverse complement strand
CGAGACCTGCGAGCATGCGTTGCCGAGCCAGTTGGCAGCGCTTGTTACGAGGTCTCGATACGCGCTTGCTCCTTCGTCGCGTCGCGCTACTCGACCAGCAGCAAGCTCGCTCCGATACTTCGCGGGGACCCCGGGTAGGTTGGGGGTATGAGGACTATGCGACCGGCGACGCAGGCCTACGCCGAGGAGTTCATCACCGAGACCGAGGTGATGGAGCGGGCGCGCGAGCGCGGCACGACGCTCGGCTGTGTGCCGGTGAGCCCGGGCACCGGGGCGGCGCTGCGGATGCTGGCCGCGGCCGTGGGCGCGCACTCGGTCGTGGAGATCGGCAGCGGCGCGGGCGTCTCCGGACTGTGGCTGCTGAGCGGTATGCCCGACGACGGGGTGCTGACCACGATCGAGATCGAACCCGAACACCAGCATGCCGCCCGCACGGCATACGCCGAGGCGGGCATCGCGCCGCAGCGCACCCGGCTGATCTCCGGGTCGGCTCTGGACGTGCTTCCGCGGCTGGCCGACGGCAGCTACGACATGGTCCTCGTCGACGGCCGCAAGAGCGAATATCCGGAGTACGTCGAGCAGTCGCTGCGGCTGCTGCGGCCCGGCGGGATGCTGGCGATCGACAACATGCTCTGGCACGACCGGGTGCCCGACCCGGCGATCCGTGACGAGACGACCACCATCCTGCGCGACCTCGGCAAGGCCCTGCGCGATGACCCCGACCTGTCGACGGCACTGCTGCCGGTCGGCGACGGTCTGCTCACCGCCGTCCCCCGGCCCAGCTGAGCCGGGCGGACCGGCTCCCGGCATGCGCGAGCGGCCCGGGCGCGCACCCGAGCCGCTCGTCCGCAGGCAGGCCACGGTCAGCCGATGCAACCCTTGATGGCGTTACCGAGGGCCTCAGCCTCCTCGGCGTTCATCTCCACGACCAGTCGCCCGCCACCTTCCAAGGGCATCCGCAGCAGGATGCTGCGGCCCTCCTTGGTGACTTCGAGCGGGCCGTCACCGGTCCTCGGCTTCATCGCCGCCATGGGCACTTCCCCTTTCGACGCGTGGCGATTGTCTCGACCACATCACCACGCTCACGGTATGTCTGCCGGCATTCCGGCCGATGCGGTCGGGCCTATTATCTCAGGGCAGACCCGCAAGCGGAAATCACCGACCGGACGAAGTTGAGGCAGACTGACGCCATGCACGCGCGATCGGCCGTCTTCGACCTGTACGGCGATCATCTCGCCGACCGCGGCGGCTGGGCACCGATCTCCGCCGTGGTCCGGTTGCTGTCCGCCGTCGACGTCGCGCAGGCCGCCACGCGCACCGCCGTCTCGCGGATGGTCCGGGAAAAATGGCTGGCCCCGCAGGAGCGGCGTGGCGTGCGAGGCTATGCCGCCACCGAGCGTGCCGACGCCCGACTGGCCGGTGCGTGGCGCCGCATCTATGCCGTCACGCCGCCGGAGTGGGACGGGCGATGGCACATCGTCGTCGCCGATCACGTCTCCGACCGCAGCCGCCGGTCGCGGCTGGCCGCCTCGATGAACTACCTGGGCTACGGGCGGATCGCATCCGGCACCTGGATCGCCCCGCGCCGCAGCGACGAGCTCGCCAGCGCGCTGGAGGACATCGGGGCGCACGAGTTCTTCTCGTCGTTCCTCGGCGACGGCCGCCGGCTCGCCTCCGACGTGTGGGACCTGTCGAGCCTCGCCGCGTCATACCGCGAGTTCCTCACCT
>CAYPQR010000714.1:0-1729 GCA_964412865.1 uncultured Intrasporangiaceae bacterium | reverse complement strand
CGAGTTGCGTGATGCGCTGGGTCGCCTCGCCGAGCGTGCCGCCCGCCGCGCTCGCCGCCCCACCCGCCGAGTGGAGTAGAAATCCGCCGGATGGAGCACATATTTCTACTCGACCGGGTTGTCTTGTGCTCCACTCGGCGGGTGGTGGCGCAGGAGCGAAGCGCCGATCGGGACGAGGGCGATCGCGCACGCCACGAAGCCGGCCGCGCTGATGGGCAGGACGGCGGCGATGAAGCCGAAGGGCAACAGGGCGGTGAGTGCCAGGCATACGGCCCGGGTGCGGCCGAGCAGGCCGGCGTGGTGCGCCGCGATCGCCAGCAGGATGAAGCCCGCGATGATCGCGGGGCCGGAGATGTTGAGTGAGATGCGGGGCACCATGTTGGCCTGGTCGTACATGTAGGCGCCGGCCGTCAGGTGCTCTGGGTTCGCGAGCTGATATCCGGAGAATTCGATCGCGATGAAGAACAACGGGCCGCACAGTCCGAGCAGTGCGAGGCTGCCGCCGATCGTCGCCGACCGGGATGCGCGTGGTGCGGCCATCACGGCCACGGCGACCACGGCGAGCATCAGCAGGAAAATGGCCAGCGGCACGGCATTCAGGAAGATGTCGGTGCGCACCGGGTTCGCGGCCATCGCTGTCAGGAAGTCGTGCCCGGAGAACTTGTAGATGTCCGTGGCAAGAAGGCACAGGATCGCCAGGACAATGGGGGCGACGGTCATGCTCACTCCGGCGATGACCCGGCCGGGGAAGACCGGTGGTCGTCGATCGGCACGCCTCGGAACGTCCGTCGGGACGGGTCGATTCATCGACACGCTAGCCTCAGCCATGACCGTCACCATCCAATTAGGTTTAGCAAAACTATAATGAATGAGGTTACGCTCAAGTGGTGAGCTCGGCAAGACCCTACCGATCGAAGCTTCGCGAGCAGCAGGCCGAGGAGACGCGACAACGCGTGTTGCGCTCGGCCCGTGAGCTGTTCGAGAGGCAGGGGTATGCCGCGACCACGATCGCCCAGGTCGCCGCCGAGGCGGGGGTGTCGGCCCAGACGATCTATGCCGTCTTCTCGTCCAAGTCGGGCCTCGCGCTCGCGCTCATCGACTACACCAACGCCCAGTCGGGCGCACCGGAGCTGGCGCTGGAGGTCGCCGCGGCGACAGCACCGAGGGACATCCTGCGCGCCTCCTTGCACCTCATCTGCGTCCTGCACGAGCGCATCGGCGGCTTCATCGAGGTGCTGCTCGAGGCGTCACGGGTGGACGAGAGCCTCGCTCCGGCGGTCGCGGCCGGCAGAGCGAGCCACCGCGGTCCTCAACGGTCCATCGCCGAGCGGCTGCAGCGCTCGGGTGCGCTGCGTCCCGACGTCGGCGTCGACGAGGCGACCGACATCCTGAGCGTATGGACGTCGCCGGAGATCATCGGGCGATACGTGGGTGACCTGCACTGGACCTACGAGCAGGTGGAGGAGTCGCTGACGTCCGCCCTGTTGCGGGCGCTGTGCACTCCGGCGGCCGCGCGGCGGGGCGCCCACCGCGCGGCGGGTCGGTGAGGCGGCCTGGCAGAGTTGGGCGAGTGAGCGAGCGGGTGGACGGGCCGGGCCAGGTGGGTGTCGGCCCGTGGGAGGGACCGTGGCCGGCCTTGCCGGACGGCAGCCTCGATCCGCGGTATGACGAGGCGCTGCTGCGCGAGGGCGACCGGCGCAACGTCGTCGACCGCTACCGCTACTGGTCG
>CAYPQR010000713.1:0-1731 GCA_964412865.1 uncultured Intrasporangiaceae bacterium | reverse complement strand
CGCACCTTGATCTCGTAGGCGATCAGCGTGACGACCAGGGTGAGGATGCTCAGCCAGAACTCGGTGCGGGTGCTGGAGTCGAAAGCCATCGCGATGATCACCGCACCCATCGCTGCGATGGTGGCGTAGGACAGCCCGGGGAAGAGCCACATCTTCAGCTTCAGCTTCTCCGGCTCCTCGCGCTCGAGCCGCCGGCGCAGCACGACCTGCGAGAGGGCGATGGCGAAGTAGACGAACAGCGCGACGGCGCCGTAGGAGTTGACGAGGAAGTTGAACACCAGGTCGGGCGAGGTGTAGGCGGCGACCACCGACACGTAGCCGACCGCGGTGCCGGCCAGGATCGCCTTGCGCGGCACGCCCGATCGCGAGACGCGGGTGAACAGCTTCGGGGCGTCACCACCGCGCGTCAGGGCGAACAGCATCCGCGACGAGGTGTAGAGCGAGGAGTTGAGGCAGGAGAGCACGGCGGTGAGCACGATGAGGTTCATGATCGTCTCGACGCCGGGCACGTTGAGCCGCCCCAGCACCGCCGCATACGGGCTGACGCCGACGTTCTCGGCATTCCAGTACTGCACCGACACGACGACGAAGACGGAGCCGACATAGAACGTCATGACGCGCAGCACGATCGTCTTCATCGCCTTGGCGACGGCGGCCTTCGGGTGTTCGGACTCCGCCGCGGCGATGGTGACGATCTCGGCGCCCGTATAGAACGCGATGCAGGGCACGACGGCGGCCAGCACGGCGCCCCATCCCATGGGGGTGAAGCCGCCGTGGGCGACGAGCTTCGACAGGCCCGGCTCCGAATCCGGCCACAGGCCGGTCAGATAGAGCGCACCGGCCGCGAGGAACAGGACGATCGCGACGACCTTGATCGAGGAGAACCAGTATTCGAATTCGCCGTAGCTGCGGGCGGAGACCATGTTGGTGCCGGTCAGGATCAGCATCAGCCCGAGGCTGAGCACCCACAGCGGCACATCGGGCACCCAGAGTTGCAGGATGCGTCCGCCGGCGACCGCCTCGACGGCGACGACGATGACGAAGAAATACCAGTAGAGCCAGCCCACGGTGAACCCGGCGCGCGGGCCCATGGCCTCGCGGGCGTAGACGTAGAACGAGCCGAGGGCCGGCCGTGCCACGGCCATCTCGGAGAGCATGCGCATGACCAGCACGATGATCGCGCCCGCCACCGCGAACGAGATGACGGCGGCCGGGCCCGTCGACTGGATCACGACACCGCTGCCGACGAACAGGCCGGCACCGATCACGCCGCCGAGGGCGATCAGGTTCATATGGCGCTGCTTGAGCCCTTTGCCGAGCCCCGAATCCTCCGGGGACTGCGTCTCGCGTGTATCCATCTGCCCTCCGTTGCGTCCACCGGCGCGCGTGACCACGCCTGACGTCTGGATCTGTGATGCCCCTCACACGGATGGGGCGTTCATGTCACGGTAGGGCGGCACGTCTGGCCTGCGGAGAGCCAGATAAAGACTCGCTGTCGGGGCCAGATGCGCTCGGTGGTGGCGCGCGGGACCGCGCGATCATACGACTGCCCCGAGCCCTCGCGGAAGACTGCGCGGCGTCGGATAGTATTCACGACAAGGTCGTGATTACGTGAGGTGACGGACTACCGACCGGTATGGGCCGTCATGTGAGACGAGGCGAAGCATGCTGGCAAACGCACTGGAGCAGGAGCACCGCGACATCGACGCGGGGATCGAGGCCTACACCGCG
>CAYPQR010000712.1:0-1731 GCA_964412865.1 uncultured Intrasporangiaceae bacterium | reverse complement strand
GAGCCCGCTCAGCAGCGGACAGACCGCGGCATATGTGACGCGATCTACCCGCTGCCGGCTCGCGGCATCGACAAGAGTGGGCAGGACGCGGTCCGACTGCCCCACCCCATCCGGTGCTCGTGCCGCAGGACCATCGCTGACCGGACATCGGGAAGTCGCCAATCGTCAGTGATTTTGGGATGTCCGGTATTCGGGGAAGTGTGCGTGCATGCTCAGCCATTCCGCGACCCATGCCTCATCAACCTCGTGTGCAGCGATCGCGAGTATGGCTTGCTCGGCATCGTCTATCTCTGGTGGATCTGGACTCCACGCGATGCCGTTGAGGTCGAGAAACAGGACCAGCGCCGCCCAGGCCGCTCGCTTGTTGCCATCGGGCAGTGGGTGGTTCCACGCCAGGTGGCAGACGAGCACGGCTGCCTTGTCGACCAGCCTCGTGTAGAACTCTTCTCCTGCGAACCCGGCTTCGGGCGCGTGCAACGCCGACTCGGCCAAATCGACTCGGCCCGCCTTCGCCAGGTCCGCGGCCGGGTTGCCGGTGACCTGCTCAGCAAGCCAGAGATACTCGGCCAGACTGAGATACCTGGTCACTGGGCCGCGAGCCGGTCCAGCAGCTCCTTATCGCGCTCGAGCAATTTGCGGGCCCGACTCGTGAAGTCCTTGTCACCGCGGACACGTTCGACCTCGCTGGCCAGGGATTCCACGATCAGCGCGTTAACGCTGGTGCCGCGCACGCGCGCCACGGCCTCCGCCTGATCGGCGAGTTCGTCCGGGATCCGCACCGTCGTCTGCCTAGTCATGAATTCATAATACCGCGACATCATGATGTCACTGCTGCCACCACCGGTAGACGAGGCCCTTGCGGGACGGTCGCCTGTGATCGGAGCCTCGACCGTCTCGGCGCCCGCATCGTCGCCGGTGGTGGTTCGGCTTGCGGTGACTGCAACAACTGCGATTCGAGGACCATCGGTTCAACCCAGGCCGTCATTGACATTCCTGTAAAGCGCGCTTTACTGAGTACGTGGATGCTCAGTATCTCGCGGTGGTGCGTGTCGTCAGCCCACCCGCCGAGCCTGATCAAGTCGAGATGGTCATCGTCCCGGCCGACGACGCCGGCACGAACGATTGGTCAGCCCTAGAGTCCGCGGCGGTGGACCGTTGGGCCTCCTACCTGTGTCCAAACGATACCCCGACAACGCTGCGAGCCCGCGCCGAGACCGGGGTGGATGAGCTCGGGTGGCGCATCGCTCCCGGACCGGACGCCGGGTCATCGTTTCCGGTCGAGCGCAAGCCGAACGCGTTTAGAGCAACGGTGGTCGAGTCGGCCGCGGGGCCGACGGTCCAAGTGGTCACGGAAACCGAAGGTCGCATCGCTGCGGAGTACGCGTTAGGCACAGGCAGCGCAAGCGACACGCTGCGACGTCGCGGTTGGGCATCCAAACCCCTGGACGGCTGGCCCGCAGGCTGGTTGGCTGCCTGGCCGCTGGACTGGGCGCGCCTGATCGAAACAGAGACCGCGAGCCGCCGACGCGCACAAGCCGCTGCAAGCACAGCCGAGCAACGCTGGAGGCTGTTGCTTCAAGAGGCGGTACTGGCCGGCGTCGAAGTATCCGTGCTCAGCGAGATCACGCACCTGACCCGGCAAAGGATCTACCAAATCCGAGACGGGCGCCGCTAACCCATCGTCTATCGGGACTTCCGTTCCGCTGCTCCGAATTCAGCCCGCTGTCAGCG
>CAYPQR010000711.1:0-1738 GCA_964412865.1 uncultured Intrasporangiaceae bacterium | reverse complement strand
TATGAGCACCCCGACCCGCCTCGTCGCCGACGGCGCCGCGGCCCGCACGAGGTCGCAGGCACGATTCGAGACCCACACCCTGCTCACCAACGGCGAGCAACTCATCGTCTCGATCGTGCTGCCGGCGCTCGCGCTGGTGGCCATGGCTGTCACGAGCAGCCCGGACCTGGGTGCGGGCCGACGCATCGACCTCGTCGTCCCGGGTGTCTTCGCACTCGCGATCGTCTCGACGGCCTTCACCGGACAGGCCATCGCCACCGGTTTCGATCGGCGCTACGGCGTACTGCGGTTCTTCGGCGTCACTCCCCTGGGCCGCGGTGGACTGCTCGGCGGCAAGGCACTGGCCGTCCTGATCGTCGTGGCGATCCAGGCCGTGGTCCTGTCCGTGCTCGGGCTGGCCCTCGGATGGCGTCCCGACCTGCCCGGTATCGCGGTCGCCGTCGCACTCGCGCTGCTCGGCTGCTGGGCCTGGGTGGCTCTGGCCATGCTGCTGGCCGGCACGCTGCGTGCGGAGGCCGTCCTCGCCGTCGCCAACCTGATCTGGGTGCTGCTCGCGGCACTCGGCGGCATCCTCGTGCCCACCGACCGGATGCCGGACGCGGCCGCCGACGTCGTCCGTTTGCTGCCCTCCGGGGCGCTGGGCGACGGACTGCGGGCGGCACTGACCGGCCAGGAGGGTCATGCCCTCCTGCCCCTCGCCGTACTCTTCGTGTGGGGAGCCGTCGCGACGGCCCTCACCGCACGCACGTTCAAGTGGAGTGACTGATGCGCCTGCCCCTTCCCGACGCACCGCCGGTGCACCCCTGGATCCGGCGAACGGCCTGGTTCAACCTGGTCGCCGAAATCCTGATCGTGGTGACCGGCGGTCTCGTCAGGCTCTCCGGAAGCGGCCTCGGGTGCCCCAACTGGCCCGACTGCGTCAGCGGATCGCTCGTGCCGGTCGCGCACCAGGCCCAGTCCTGGCACAAATACATCGAGTTCGGCAACCGCCTGGTGACGTTCGTCGTGACCTTCGCGGCGGTCGCGCTGCTCGTCGCGCTGTGGCGCTGGGGGCGCCACCGCAGAGATCTGTGGCTACCGACCGCCCTGATCCTGCTGGGGATCTTCGCCCAGGCGGTGATCGGGGGCCTGTCGGTGCGCCTGGAGCTCAACCCGTTCCTGGTCGCCGGCCACTTCCTGTCGTCGATGCTGCTGGTATTCGCCTCGGCCTGGCTGGTATGGCGTGAGCACGAGGGCGACGGACCCGCCCGGGCCGTGGTGCGCGCGGAGTTGCGCTGGCTGGCGTGGGCGACGTCCGCGCTGCTGGTGGTCGTGCTGTTCCTGGGCACGGTCACCACCGGGTCCGGGCCCCACTCGGGCGACGCGAGCCACCCGGCCAGGATCGGTTTCGACCCGCGCTCGGCGGCATGGCTGCACGCCGACTCGGTGATGCTCTTCTGCGGTCTGGTCGTCGCCATGCTGATCGCGACCAAGCTGGTCGCGCGGACCCCGCTGCCGACCCGGGCATGGACCTGGGTGCTCGGCGTGACGATCCTGCAGGGAGTGCTCGGTTACGTCCAGTACTTCCTCGGGGTGCCCGGCACACTGGTCGAACTGCACATGATCGGCGCGTCGCTGCTGGTCGTCGCGGTCACCTGGGCCGTCCTCAGCCTGCGCGAGCGACCCGTGTCGACCACGCCCCCGCAACCCGCGACGCATACCCACGCCCAGGACGCAGTGCCGGGCTGACTCGCCACCC
>CAYPQR010000710.1:0-1740 GCA_964412865.1 uncultured Intrasporangiaceae bacterium | reverse complement strand
GACGGTCTGCCCCGCCCAGAACCTGCGGAAGTTGCGGTGGTGCCACAGGCTCACGCTCGACCTCCCCTCCTCATCCGTCGTCTGTGCCCGGCCGGATGTCACTGACCAGAGAGTATGCCGTGCCGGCTCCCTGGGCTGGTCGAGTAGTGAGCCCCTGGGCGAGCAATGGAGGTACCTCCCGCATGAAGCGAAGCGCGCGGGGGAGCGAGACCTGCGAGCCAGCGCTGCCAACCGGCTTGGCAACGCACCGCGGTCGAGGCTCCCTCCCCTCGCGCTTCGGGCTGGGTGGTACCACCACCGCGCCTCGGCCCACGCTGGTCTTGCACGTCTGTCGAGATCCGGTGGTCCAGTTTGAGCGCGACGCGCGATGAAGATCGGACAAATCCAATGACGCCGAGTCGATTGTCCAATGTTTACAAGTTGCAGGGCAGTAGATGTCCCGTAGGACGTCCCCGTCCCGGCGACAGGTCCCGGACGGGTGTTGCGGGACGGCCACCGCCACATCGCGGCGGTGTGTCACTGTGACCTGCGGGTCGCCGTTTGGGGTTGGGCTTGCGGTGATGTGCTCGCGGTCATCGAGATCGCAATACCGGCTCCTACCACTCGCCGAGAGCGCAATACCCGGCCCCATTTTCGATTTTGAGCCCACCTATTGCGCTCTCGCCGCCGGCAGAGACCAGAAAATGCGATCTCGCACGCCGCAAGCCGATCGTCCCATGGGGTGGGCGCGAACCACCTCAGGTCCGCGATGGCGATGTCCGAGCCCGCTCTTCGTCACCAATGAGGGTTCATCAATCGAGACGGCTTGCCGCGAGTTCGGCTCACGCATTCATGTATGGGCGGCCAGGGAGTTGAGCAGCGCAACCTGTGACAACATCGCTGGCTCGCCGTAACCGTGCTCGACCAGCCACCTGATCTCCATAAGACTTCGCAACGACCAGTACGCGCGGATCACGTCAATCTCGACCTCGCCGCCATAGCCTGTAACGACGTCGCCCAGGTGCTCCTCGTGTCCGCGCGTCAGGGTGGCGAGGTCATACATTGCGTCGCCATAGCCACCCTCGGACCAGTCCACGACGCCGCTCACCTCGTCACCGTCGACAAATACGTGAACGATCTGTAGGTCACCGTGGATGAAAACCGGTGTCCATGGGCGCAGGGCCGCCTGTGCGATCTGACGGTTGCGTCTGACGACGTCGGCAGACACGACATCGTTAGCGACGAGCCATTCACATTCTGGGTCCAGCAGTGGCGGGAACTCGATAGTGCCGCGATTGTTGAGGACGGGCTGCTGCTGGCACTGGCTGCTTGGCCACGGCGGCAGTGGTGCGTCGTGGAGCATGCGGACGGCGGCACCAGCGGCAGCCCATGCCGACGAAGATGCCGTCGACGGCTTTCCGAGTACGCCGAGCGCCGCGCCAGCAATCTCCGCGAGGGCAAGGACCCGTGGCTTGCGCCACAGGACCCGAGGCGTGGGTACCGGCGCTCTCGCCATTACCTCGATCTCTCGGTCGATGCGCGCACGGTCCGTGTCGATCTTCAGAAACATATCGCCGACGTGCAGAGTCACTCGTTCCGAGTGCGCGACAACGACTTCGACCTCCGGCGTGCCGGCACCGGACCCGGGCGAGCTTCCGGGGGGAGTCGCTGGCATCCGTCGACAATAACGCGCCGTCCCGTTCATAGATCGGCATCCGGGGCGCCGGGGCCGGTCAACGTCGGTCCAGGATCGCTGCGATG
>CAYPQR010000709.1:0-1740 GCA_964412865.1 uncultured Intrasporangiaceae bacterium | reverse complement strand
CGAGCAGCGGCTCGAGGCCGAGCTCGGTGAGCACCGCGTCGTGCCCGAGCTCCCGGCTGCGCTGGCCGGCGACCAGCATCGCCTGCACCTGCGGCGTGTGCCGCACGACCGCCAAGGCGGCGACCGATGTCACGAGGCCGTCCAGCACGACCGGCACGTGACGGCTCGCAGCGCCCATGGTCACACCCGCGAGCACGGCGATCTCCGGGCCACCCAAGGCCGCCAGCAGGGTATGCGGTTCACGCAGGTGCGTGCCGTGCGCGGCCCGAGCCCGAGCGAGTGATCGCGCCACGACATCGCGTTTGCGATCGACCATCTCGCTGTCGGCGCCGGCCCCGAGGCCGACCAGCGCGGCCGGTTCCGCGTCGATCAGTGCGCACGCCATGGCCGCCGCGACCGTGGTGTTGCCGATACCGACCTCGCCGAGGCACACCAGGCCACGGCCGGCGAGCCGTTGACCCACCTCATACCCGAGGCTCAGCAGGGCGTCGACATCGCCTGCGCTCATCGCGTCGGATTCGACGAGGTCGCCGGCGTCGTGAGCCTCGGCACGCACGACTTCCAGGCCCAGCCCGACCCGCCGCGCCGTGCCGGCGCCGATCGAGACGCCCTGGTCGGTGGCGTCGAGCACCTCGCCGGTGACCGACGGATCATATGCGGAGACACCGTGTTTCACGACAGGGTGGTCGGCTCCTGCGACGACGAGGGTGCCGCCGATGGGTGGCTCCGCCGCGAGCGCGAGGACCTTGTCGACGGTGGTGTCGAGGATGCCGAGGGCTCCGGGCACGGTGAGCCGATCCGCACCCGCGTCGCGGCCCGTCACGACGGCCCGCTGGTCGGGGCCCGCGATGGATCGACCCTCGTCCGGTGTCTCGGACAGGTGGGAAACGGGTTGTGCCGGAGCATCATCCACGGGCCACCGCTCGGCGAGGACGACGTCCTCGAGTGGCATCCGGCGAGACCATCCACGACGCTGCAGGCCCGGCTCGGGGGGCCGTTCGTCGGGGTAGCCCAGGCACATCCATCCGAGTGTCTCGACACCATCGGGCAGGTGCAGCAGGCCGGCGAGGTCGTCCGGAGCGAAGAAGGTCACCCAGCCCATCCCGAGGCCGGAGGCGCGTGCCGCGAGCCACATGTTCTGGATGGCGCAGGCGCAACTCCACAGGTCGGTGTCGGGGAACGTGGCTCGGCCGAGCACCCCGCCCGCCGGGGTGCGTCGATCGCACGCGATGACCACGCCGACCGGGGCGTCGCGGATGCCGTCGAGCTTCAGGTCGAGGAGGCGCGAGCGCCTTTCGGGCGTCAGCAGATTCGCCTGCCTCAGCCGCTCCCGGTCGGCCAGGAGGGCAGCCTCGTCCCGAGTGGCCCGGTCACGCACGACGATGAAGCGCCAGGGTTGTGAGTGGCCGACCGATGGGGCGTGATGGCCCGCCTCCAGCACCTTCGTGAGCAGTCCCGGCGGCACGGGGTCGGCGCGGTAGTGGCGGATGTCGCGCCTCGCGTCGATGACCGTGTGCAGCGCATCGACGGTGGCCTCGTCCATGGCCCACCCTCCGGGGTCCGCGGCACGCTGCGCTGCCGAGGTGGTGTCACCGAGCACGGGGATGGGACGGGGCCATGGCATACCTGAACGGTAACGAAGGGTGCGCGGCCCACCTGCGGAGCCCTCGTGAGGTCACTGCTCGCGTGCCTCGCGGTCCTCCCGCTCCCGGGGCCGGCCGATCACGGCGCCGGCGTGGG
>CAYPQR010000708.1:0-1741 GCA_964412865.1 uncultured Intrasporangiaceae bacterium | reverse complement strand
CCGCTGGGCGGCGACGAGCCGCGGCCGCACAAGCAGCCGGCCGGCATCGACCCGCGCAAGGCCGAGGTCTTCAACACCCGACCCATCGCCCGCGACGGCATCGCCAACTCCGTGCCCGAGCCGGAGCCCGCAGCCGATGAGGAGAAGCCGCTGCGCGGCGTCGCCGCCAAGATCGTCTCCAACATGGAGGAGAGCCTGGAGGTCCCGACGGCCACCAGCGTGCGGTCGGTGCCGGCCAAGCTGCTCATCGACAACCGCATCGTGCTCAACAACCACCTGTCGCGCAGCCGCGGCGGCAAGGTGAGCTACACGCACCTCATCGGCTACGCCATCTTGAAGGCGCTGGCCGCGGTGCCCGCGATGAACAACGCTCTCACCACCGACGAGAAGGGCAAGCCGGTGCTCGTGCAGCCCGGCCACGTCAACTTCGGCCTCGCCATCGACCTGCAGAAGGACGACGGCAGCCGCACCCTGGTCGTGCCCAACATCAAGGGCGCCGAGCAGATGGACTTCGCCCAGTTCTGGACCGCCTACGAGGAGATGGTCCGCAAGGCGCGCACCGGCAAGTTGTCCCTCGACGACTACGCCGGCACGACGATCTCGCTGACCAACCCCGGCGGCATCGGCACCGTCCACTCGATTCCGCGCCTGATGAAGGGCGCCGGCGCGATCATCGGTGTCGGTGCGCTGGAATACCCGGCCGAGTGGCAGGGCGCCAGCAGCGACACCCTCAACGAGAACGCCGTCAGCAAGATCCTGACACTGACCTCCACCTACGACCACCGGGTCATCCAAGGTGCGGTCTCCGGGGAGTTCCTGCGGCTGGTGCACCAGTTGCTGCTGGGCGAGGACGGCTTCTACGACGAGATCTTCACCTCGCTGAAGGTGCCCTACGAGCCCATCCGCTGGGTGCGCGACATCGACAGCAGCCACGACGACGACATCAACAAGGTCGCCCGCGTGCAGGAGCTGATCCACGCCTACCGTGTGCGCGGCCACCTGATGGCCGACACCGACCCGCTCGAATACAAGCAGCGCCGGCACAGCGACCTCGACGTCACGACCCACGGGCTGACCCTGTGGGATCTCGAGCGCACCTTCCCCACCGGCGGGTTCGGCGGCAAGCCGTTCTTGAAGCTGCGCAAGATCCTCGGCATCCTGCGCGACTCCTACTGCCGAAGCGTCGGCGTCGAATACATGCACATCCAGGACCCGGCCGAACGCGCCTGGATCCAGAGCAAGGTCGAGGTCGGCTACCAGAAGCAGACCAGCGACGAGCAGCTGCGGATCCTGCGCAAGCTCAACGCCGCGGAGGCGTTCGAGACCTTCCTGCAGACCAAGTTCGTCGGGCAGAAGCGGTTCAGCCTGGAGGGCGGCGAGTCGGCGATCGCCATTCTCGACCGCATCATGTGCGAGGCCGCCGACAGCGGCATGGAAGAGATCTGCATCGGGATGCCGCACCGCGGCCGCCTCAACGTGCTCGCCAACATCGCCGGCAAGTCGTACGGGCAGATCTTCCGCGAGTTCGAGGGCAAGGCCGACCCGAAGTCGGTGCAGGGCTCCGGCGACGTGAAATACCACCTCGGCACCGAGGGCGAGTTCACCTCCGACAACGGCAAGCAGACCAAGGTCTACCTCGCCGCCAACCCCTCCCACCTCGAGGCCGTCAACCCCGTGCTCGAGGGCATCGCCCGCGCCAAGCAGGACCGCATCAACCTGGCCGGCACGGCCTTCACCGTGC
>CAYPQR010000707.1:0-1741 GCA_964412865.1 uncultured Intrasporangiaceae bacterium | reverse complement strand
GCCTCCGGCCCGCGGTATGCCCCCGGTAGCAGCTCGATGGCCAGCACGCTGATCGGTCCGCTCGGCGTCGTCGGCATGATCACTCGGCATCGCGGGTGATAGTCGGCAAGGACCTGCCGGTCTCGCCCGCATGGAGCGAGGATGCCGCGTCCGCCGTTGCCGACCGCGACGATGCGGACGATCTCGCGGGCTCCGGCCGCGCGGGCCGCGCCGAGCGCAACGAGCTCGGCGCACGGGCCACCGGTGAAGTGGTAGAGGTTCACTCCCGCGAACATCCGGTGGTCGCCGGCCATGACGGCCGCACCCACAGTGTGCACACCATCGGCGTCCGCCGTCGGGGCATCCGTGTTCTCGTCGATCGTCCGTGTCGCCAGAGCGACGAGCTGCAGGTCGTCTTCGTCGAGTTCGCGTGCCGAATCAAACATGGGGTCATCATCCCCCGACACCCCCGTGTTGCCTTGCACCTGACGACAGTCGCAAGCCGAGCAGACCCTCGCTCGCGGCTTCGACACTCCCGCCATCGAATGTCGAGCACAGCCGGCCCAAACCCGGGCACGGCTGCGATGATCTGGGGATGATCCTCGAACATGCGCTGCTGCCGGTCAAACCCGGGCAGGACGATGAGTTCCTCGCCGCCTTCGAGCAGGCGAAGACGATCATCGCCGGTATGCCCGGCTTCATCCGGCTCGAGCTGTCGAAGTGCGTCGAGCGTGATGGCGCCTATCTCCTACTGGTCCAATGGAACCGACTGGAAGACCACACCGATGGCTTCCGTGGCTCGCCGCAGTATGAGCAGTGGCGCCGGCTGCTGCACCACTTCTACGAGCCATTCCCGACGGTCGAACACTACGAACGGGTCGCCACCGCCAGAACATGATGGGCGCGGTCGACGCACATTCGAGCAACGGCATACAGAGCCGGCACCATCACTGGCCGCGGTCAACCGCGTCGACAGCCTGGACATCGACTTCGAGGAGTCCGTGCCCGCCCCAGCCGTCGCGCGATGACCGCACCACGCCATGGTCGCCGGCTGAGCCCGGACCGATACCTCGGTCGGCGGTGGCGGCGCCGTCGCAACAGCCGACCGAGATCGGGGTGATGTATGATTTGATGTATGCAGCGGACCAACTTGTATCTCGATGAGCGGCAGACGACTGCGCTCGACAGACGCGCGCGCGCCGAAGGGATATCGCGCGCCGAACTCGTGCGTCGGTTGATCGATCGCAGCATGAACGAGACCCCGGACAGCCTCGACAGCGATCTGGCCGCGATCGAATCCTCGTTCGGGGTCTTGACCGACATACAGGGGCCAGATCGTGGCCACGATGAGCGGACGACCCACCTCGAGCGCATTCGTCGGCGATGATCCTGGTCGACAGCGACGTCCTCATCGGACACCTGCGCGGACTCGACGCGGCCAGGGAATGGCTGTTGCAGGCACGCCGGACCAGCGGTCGGTTGGCGACCAGTTCGATCTGCGTCGCGGAAGTGGCCGGCGGTATGCGCTCAGCCGAACATCACGAAGTCGTCAGACTGCTGGCGAGCCTTGACGTGTTCCCCGTTACTCGACAGATCGGTTGGCAGGCAGCGCAGTTCACGCGTGAGTACCGCCGCTCCCACTCAGCGATCGGCCTCGCCGACTATCTCATCGCCGCCACTGTCTCGACTGAAGGCCTGGAGTTGGCGACTCTGAATGTCAAGCACTTTCCCATGTTTCCAGGCCTCGAACGCCCCTTCTCGA
>CAYPQR010000706.1:0-1742 GCA_964412865.1 uncultured Intrasporangiaceae bacterium | reverse complement strand
TCTTGTAGTTCAGCCCCTCCATGGACTGCTGGCCGTTCTCCTGGATGGGAATCGGGTGGAACTCGGCCTTCTCGAAGTAGCTCGTCTCCGACGTCTCGTCATCCTTGTTGTGATACGAGAGGTCGACGCCGACGTCGCCCTCCCACGCGCCGACGAGCGGTGTCAGCGGTCCGAGCTTCTGCGGACCCAAGATGGTAGCCATATCCGATTCTCCTTATTGCAACAGATCTGGCCATCCACGAGAACTGGAATGACCCAAATCAAGACGAATCAAAACTACACCATGCGTCGAGGGGTCACCCCCGGGCCGGGAAGATCACCGACCCGGGAGTGCTCCGCGTCACGGCAGCTTCCAGACCGGCACGGAGTTGGGGTCACCGCCGAACGCCGGCCCGAGATACTTCTTGGAGAGCTTGTCCAAGAACCCGCTCTTCTTCAGCTTTTCGATGCCCTTGTCCAGGCCCGGTCCGTTGGCGGAACCCTTCGGATAGATCGCGCCGTAGTGCTCGCCGGTCTTGTATTGCCCCACGACCTCGAGCTTGCCGCCGGTCTGCTTCGCCTCGGCCAGCACGAGTGCGGTGTCGAGCATCGCCGCATCCGATTGCCCCGACAGCACGCTCTGATACAGGGTCTCCTTGTCGGGATAGATGCGCTGGGTCTTGCATTTCAGCTTCTCCTTGACGAACGGCACGGCCGTCGTCCCGGAGTATGCGGCGCAGCGCTTGCTCGCGACATTCGCGGCGGTGATGCCGGACCCCTTGCGCACCAGGACGCCGATGTTGGAGTCGAAGTAGGGCTTGGAGAAGTCGACCTTCTTGGCCCGCTCGGCCGTGATCGAGATGGACGCGAGGGCCATGTCGAACTTGTTGGTGCGGCCCGCGACCAGTTGATCGAACGAGACGTTCTTGACCGTCACCGAACTCAGCCCGGCCATCTTGGCGAGCGCTGCCGCCATGCAGTATTCGTAGCCGTCCTTGATCGTGTCGGGGCCGGTGCCGTTCCACCATCCGGGGGACGGCAGCACGGCCTCGACCGTGAGGGTGCCGCTCTCGGCCGGTTTCACGTCGATCGTGTTTGCCTTGATCGATGACAGGTCGCAGTTGCCGAAGTCGCCTGCGGAGCTTCCGGCGGCCGCGGTGCCGCCGCCTCCCCCGGATCCGCCCGCGGAGTCGGATCCGCACGCTGCCAGGGATGAAGCTGTGGCCACCACCGCGGCGGCGCACAGGGCACGCTTGAGGAGCATGTCGAGGGTTTCCTTTCGGTTGTGAGCCCTCGCTCTTCGCCCGTTGGGCCGGCAAGGACTACGCGATGAGTGACTGGTCGGTTTGCTGCATATGGGCGGTTCACGCCCCCTTGCCCGGCGTGCTGGATGACAGTGCCTTGATCGATTGGATGACGGATTCGACTGCGACGCGGAAGTTTTCCGGATCGTTGACATCGCAGAAGTGGGGGCTGAGGTAGGCGATGTTGGGATACGTGTCGCGCGACTGGCTGCGGTATTCGACCTTCCACGACTGCTCGTCACCGGCGCGGACGTCGGGTGCGAGGACCACCCTGGCAGCGTCCATGGCGCTGTATGCCAGCACCAGATCGGCAAACACCCGGTAGTAGCGGGCAGCGTCGGCATCGCCGAGACCGGCGCGGCGCATACACCCGATCTTGAGATCGACGGACCGGAACTCGTGCGGCAGGCGGGATGTGCGCGGCGCGGCCATCGCCCCGACTCGGGGATGCCGCATGAA
>CAYPQR010000705.1:0-1743 GCA_964412865.1 uncultured Intrasporangiaceae bacterium | reverse complement strand
CCGCACCCAGATCGGGATCGTCGGAGCAGGACCGGCGGGGCTGATGCTGTCTCACCTCCTGCACCTGGCAGGCATCGAGTCGATCGTCGTCGACAACCGCAGCCGTGATGAGATCGAACACACCCACCGTGCCGGGATTCTGGAGCACGACAGTGTGCGTCTGCTGGTCGAGACCGGCGTCTCCGACCGTGTGCTGCGCGACGGGTTCGAGCACGAGGGCATCACCCTGGCATTCGGCGGCTCCGGTCACCGCATCGACTTCAAGGCCCTCACCGACGCATCGGTGCAGCTCTACCCGCAGACGGATGTCTTCATCGATCTCGCCGCGGCACGCGAACGCGACGGCGGTGACGTGCGTTATGGGGCGAGCGACGTCTCGGTCACCGACGTCACCACGGACCGTCCGGCCATCGACTTCACCGATGCCGATGGCGATGCGCAGCACATCCGATGCGACTACATCGTCGGAGCCGACGGTGCCCACAGCATGACCCGGCATACGTTCCCCGATGATCTGCGACGGCACTACTTCAAGGAATACCCCTTCGCATGGTTCGGCATCCTCACCGAGGCGCCGCCGAGCGCCCCCGAGCTGATCTACAACCACTCCGAGCGGGGCTTCGCCCTGATCAGCCAGCGCACGCCGACCCTGCAGCGCATGTATTTCCAGTGCGCGCCGGACGAGGATCCGCAGACGTGGTCCGACGACCGGATCTGGAGCGAGCTGCAGGCCAGGGTCGGTGCCAACGGATTCACGCTGAAGGAGGGCCCGATCACCAGCAAGTCGGTGCTGCCCTTCCGCAGCTTCGTGCAGGAGCCGATGCGCTACGGCAACCTCGTGCTCGCCGGCGATGCCGCGCACACCGTGCCGCCCACCGGCGCGAAGGGCCTCAACCTCGCGCTGGTGGACGTCAAGGTGCTCGCCGGGATCCTGCAGCGAGTCATCAAGGAAGCCGATCCCTCACTGCTGCAGGAGTATTCACAGCGCGCCCTCGATCGTGTGTGGAAGGCGCAGTATTTCTCGTTCTGGATGACGCGCATGCTGCACAAGCTGCCCGACGACAGCCCGTTCGACACCCGGCGGCAGATCGGCGAACTCGGCGCCGTCACCTCGTCACTCGCCGGCTCCACCTACCTCGCCGAGTGCTACACCGGCTGGCCCGAGAAGCATTGAGCTACTCCTCCCGAAGAAGCGGACATGGCCAAACCAATTGGCGACGCAGCTTTCGAGGTTTCGACTCGGGCTCGCGCTGGGCGCTCGCCCGGCTCAACCAGCGTGGGTGGGCCGAGCGATCGAGCCGCGGGCCGGGGGTCGGCGGAGCAGACTGGATGGGCCTGGCGGGAGGCCGAGCCTGCGAGGCCGGATGGTCGGTCTGCGCAGCCGGCCCCCGGCCCGCGGCGGTCCTGATGGGCATCCGGCCCACGGCGCTCCGAGATGGCCGGCTCAGGTGAGCTTGGACAGGATCATCTCGCGGGCCTTCTTGGCGTCGGCCTGACCCTTCATCTCCTTCATCACCTGGCCGATGAGCGCGCCGGCCGCGTTGAGCTTGCCGCCGCGGACCTTGTCGGCGATCGCCTCGTTGCCGGCGATCACCTTGTCGACCGCAGCCTCCAATGCGCTGTCGTCCTGCACGAGTTCGAGGCCGCGCGTGTCGGCGACCGCCTTCGGCGAGCCCTCGCCGTCCAGCACGCCGTCGAGCACCTGCCGGGCCATCGAGTCGTTGAGGCGGCCGTCGCGCACCA
>CAYPQR010000704.1:0-1753 GCA_964412865.1 uncultured Intrasporangiaceae bacterium | reverse complement strand
TCAACGGTGAGCACGTGGGTGATGGCACCGGCCCGGAGGTCGACGTCGCGGTCGACCCCATCGACGGGACCACCCTCACCTCCAAGGGCATGAGCAACGCGGTGTCGGTCATGGCCGTCAGCGAGCGCAATGCGATGTATGACCCGAGCGCCGTGTTCTACATGGACAAGCTCGCGGTCGGCCCCGAGGCGGCCGACGAGGTCGACATCCGGCTGCCGGTGGCCGAGAACATCCGCCGGGTCGCCAAGGCGAAGCACTCCCAGAGCTCCGACGTGACGGTGGTGCTGCTCGACCGTCCGCGGCACGAGGCACTGGCGCGGGAGATCCGTGCGACCGGCGCGCGCATCCGCTACATCTCCGACGGCGACGTCGCCGGGTCGATCATGGCGGCCAGGCCCGAGACCGGCATCGACCTGCTGCTCGGCGTCGGCGGCACCCCCGAGGGGATCATCAGCGCCTGCGCCATGAAGTGTCTCGGCGGCACCATCCAGGGCAGGCTGTGGCCGCGCGACGACGACGAGAAGCAGAAGGCGATCGACGCCGGCCTGGACGTCGACGCGGTCCTGTCGACCGACGACCTCGTCAAGGGCGACAACTGCTTCTTCGTCGCGACCGGCATCACCGACGGCGAACTGCTGAAGGGCGTGCGCTACCGCGCCGGGGGCTGCTCGACGCAGTCGCTGGTGATGCGCTCCAAGAGCGGCACCATCCGCAAGATCGACGCCGAGCACAAGCTGGCCAAGCTTCGCGGCTACAGCTCGATCGACTTCGAGCAGTGACGATGGCGCACGCACACACCCCTGGGCGCACGCTCGTGGTCGGCGAGGCACTCGTCGACGTGGTGCAACGGCCCGATGGCTCGGTCGCCGAACACGTCGGCGGCAGTCCGCTCAACGTGGCGATCGGCCTGGCGCGCCTCGGACACCCCGTCGAACTCGCGACACACGTGGCCGACGACCGACGTGGACGCTTGATTCTCGAGCAGTTGCGAGCCGACGACGTCGACCTGGTCCCGGGCAGCGTTTCGGCGCGGAGGACCACGACCGCGACGGCTGTCTTGGATGAACGTGGCAGCGCCACCTACGAATTCGACATCGAGTGGGTCCTCGATCAGCCGATGCCCAGCGACTTCGGCCACTTCCACACCGGGTCCATCGCCGCGGCCCTCCAGCCCGGCGCCGAGCGTGTGCGAGACGTGATGCTCGGGGCCCGCCGATCGGCCACGACGTCGTTCGACCCCAACTGCCGGCCGACCCTGATCGGGTCTCCCCAGGACGCGCGTGCCCCGCTCGAGCAGTTGATCGGGCTGTCGGATGTCGTCAAGGCCAGCGACGAGGACATCGCCTGGCTCTACGGCGACGGCGCCGACGTCGCGGAGGTGCTCCGGCTGTGGGCTCGGCTGGGGCCGTCGGTGCTCGTCGCGACCATGGGCGCCAAGGGTGCGCTGGTGCACTTCGCCGGCGGCGAGACGAGGGACGTCCCGGTGCACGGCGTCGATGTCGTCGACACCGTCGGCGCGGGAGACTCCTTCCAGTCAGGGCTGCTGTCGGGACTGCTGGATGCCGGCCTGATCGGCGATCCGAGTGCCCGGACACGTCTGCACCACGCCGGACCCGACGAGGTGCTGCCCGCCGTGGAACGCGCCATCGAGGCATCCGCGATCACCGTCTCGCGTGCCGGCGCCCAGCCCCCGACGCGCGCCGAACTGGGCGACCTGACCCGGCCGTAGCCCATCCTCACCCCCAGCTGGTCG
>CAYPQR010000703.1:0-1753 GCA_964412865.1 uncultured Intrasporangiaceae bacterium | reverse complement strand
GCATCACAGATGCGTCAGGGGATTCAAAGCGGGACGAAGCCGGTCTCGTAGGCCGTGATCACGGCGTGCACGCGGTTGCGGGCATCGAGCATTCCCGGCCCTTTCGACGAGCCTGCCCGGTGGTGGCGTCCGCGGCCCGAGTGGGTGGGGTATACCTCCGTGGCATGGGCGGCACCGTACGGAGGACTGCGTGTCCGGTACGCCACCGGACATCGCCCGGACTTCGCTCCCCTGCCCACCGACCTCGTCGTCTTCACCGGTTGGGATCGCTGCCCTGGCCGCCGCACTGCGGCTGAGCCGACGGTGGGTTCGACACCAGGCCGTTCGCCGAGAACACCTCGGCAGGCCTCTTCGACCTGGGCTTCGTCCTCGCGGGGTCGCTGCTGCCGCTCGACCTCGTGCATCGATGGGGCCGGATCTGGCCCGGCTGGGTGCTACCAGTCACCGGCCGTCGCGTCCCGGTCTGGCGGCCATCTCCCACACCCAGCGCACCCGCGCGGTGTGTCGACAATGTGGCCGATGGCGCGCCAGAACGATCACGTCGGCAGGACCTTGCCGGGGTTGAGGATGCCGTGCGGGTCGAGGGCCCGCTTGACGGCCTGCTGCATGGCGACGACCTGCGGACCCTGCTCCTTGGCCATGCCGGGCATCTTCAGCAGGCCCACACCGTGCTCGCCGGTGACGGTGCCGCCCAATTCGATCGCGTCGTCGATGATCTGCTCGAATGCCCGTTGCGCCCGCTCGCGGGCGCGGTCGTCACCGCGCTCGGTGATCATCAGCGGATGCAGGTTGCCATCGCCCGCGTGCGCCACATTGGCGATGCGGGTGTCGAACCGCGCGGCCGTCGCCTCGATGCGCTGGAGCATCTCGGGCACCTGCTCCTTGGGCACACACACGTCCTCGGTCAGCAGGTCGCCGAGACCCTCCATCGCCGGGTAGGCGAGCCGGCGGGCGGCCATCATGACCTTCGCCTCCTCAGGGTCGGCGGTCTCCGCGACGAACGTGGCGCCGCCGGCGGTGAACGCCTCCTGCATCAGTTGCGCGTCGCGCTCACCCGCCTGCCCCGACCCATCGACCTCGCCGATGAGAATGACGTTCGCGTCGGCGGTCAACCCCATGTGTGCGTAGTCATCCACCGCCTCGAGCGTTGCTCGATCGACCAACTCGAGAGCCGATGGCGTGACGCCCTTGGCCGACACCTCCCGCACCGCGACACCGGCGTCGACGATCGAGTCGAAGTAGCCGATGACCGTACGCGGCGGATCGGGCAACGGCCGAAGCTTCACGGTGATCTCGGTGACGATCCCGAGCGTCCCCTCCGATCCGACCATCAGGCCGACCAGGTCCAGCCCGGCGACACCCTTCGCGGTGCGCCGCCCGATCCGCACGATCTCTCCGGTGCCGGTGACCACTTCGAGCGCGAGCACGTAGTCACGCGTCACGCCGTACTTCACGCAGCAGACACCGCCGGCGTTCGTCCCGACATTGCCGCCGATCGTGGACCACGGCGAACTCGCGGGATCCGGCGGATACCACAGGCCGTCCCGCGCGACGGCGTCGCGAAGGTCGTTGTTGACCACGCCGGGCTGCACGACGGCGAGGCGCTCCAGCGTATTGACCTCCAGCACCCGGTTCATCCGCTCCAGCGAGATCACGACGCAACCGTCGAGCGCGTTGGCGCCACCGGACAGCCCGGTACCGGCGCCGCGCGGCACGACCGGCACCTGGTGCTCGATCGCCCACAGCACCGTTT
>CAYPQR010000702.1:0-1754 GCA_964412865.1 uncultured Intrasporangiaceae bacterium | reverse complement strand
TCTCCATGGCCGGACTCCTTCGGTATGAACGCAGGGGCGAGATGCAAGATGTCTCCAGCATGGGACGACCCTCTGGCTCGGACCAGGACCAGTTGGAGACTGCATGACAGGGCCAGATCACGGGTATGGCGGCGTGCTCCCAGGGTGACGATTCTGGCCCTGTCCCGGTATTGTGGATAGGCCCGACAAGGTGCCACGAGACCGGCCGACCGACGACGGAGGTGCTATGCATCGCACACTCATCACCATCGATCGGGAGTCGAAGGAACCGATCTATCGTCAGGTGCGTCGTGGTATCGAAAAGGGAATTGCCACAGGCACATTCGACCTTTCTCACCGTCTGCCGAGCTCCCGCGAACTCGCCGATGAGCTGGGCGTCTCACGCAACACCGTCACCCTGGCCTACGAAGAGCTGATCGCCGAGGGCATGGTGCAGGGGCGGGAGCGCCGAGGGCTCTTCGTCAACCCCGAAATGGAGTCGGCTCGCGGGTCGACACCCACGGCGCTGCCGTCACAGATCGACTGGGAAGCGCGGATGCGGCGCTTCCCCGACGCGGACCTGCCGCACGTCGAGAAGGCAACCGACTGGCACACCTACCCCTACGCGTTCGTCGCCGGCCAGGTCGACATCGACGGCTTCCCGGCGCGCGACTGGGTGCGGTGCCTGCGCGATGCGCTCTACAAGCCACACGCGTATGCCAGCCTGCGTGACAGCGTCGGCGAGGATGACCCGATGCTCGTCGACCAGGTGCGCCGACAACTACTGCCATCACGCGGAATCCACGTCGACAGCTCACAGATCATGATCACCGTCGGCTCGCAACAGGGTATGGACCTGCTGACCACACTGCTGCTCAGCGACAGATCCACCGTCGCTCTCGAGGACCCCGGGTATCTCGACGCGCGGCACATCTTCCGGCGCGCCGGGGCGCGGGTCTACGGCATCCCCGTGGACAGCAAGGGTGTGCAGCCGCCGGACGATCTGCGCGGCACCGACCTGATGATGATCACGCCCAGCCATCACCATCCGAGCAACGTGACGCTCTCGATGGACCGCCGAATCGCCCTGCTGCGCACAGTATCCGCAGCCGGGACGATCCTCGTCGAGGACGACTACGACAGCGAATTCCGCTATCACGGCAGCCCGACCCCGGCGCTCAAGGCGCTCGACGAAACCGGGGATGTCGTCTATCTGGGGACGTTCTCGAAGTTCCTCTCCCCGGGCCTGCGGCTCGGATACCTCGTCGGACCGGAGCCGCTCATACGGGAGCTGCGGCAGTTGCGGCGCTACGCGCTCCGCCACCCGTCCGGGCACCAGCAGCGCGCGATGGCGCTGCTCATCGAGAGTGGCGACTACCACCGGTCGCTGCGCCGGCAGCGCGCACGGCTCAAGGAGAAGTGGGAAGCCATCACCGTCTCGGCGCGCGAGCACCTGCCTTGGCATCCGGACGGCTTCCCGCCCGGCGGTATGAGCCTGTGGCTCACCGGACCACCGGAACTCGACGGCGTGCAACTGGCCGAACGGCTCGAACCACAGGGAGTGCTGATCGAGCGGGGCGACATCTACTTCTATGACTCGCCCCCGCCGCGCAACCACATGCGGCTCGGATATGCGCCGATTCCGTTGCGCGCCATCGAGCCCGGTATGAAGATCATCGCCGCCGAGGCGCGGCGCATGCTTCGAGGGCGGTGAGCTGCGCCGGGCTGGTCGAGTAGGTCGGAGGAGCGAAGCGGGGGAGACCGTATCGAGACCT
>CAYPQR010000701.1:0-1754 GCA_964412865.1 uncultured Intrasporangiaceae bacterium | reverse complement strand
GCGGTGGCCGCCGACACGGCGAGGCTGTCGGCCACCTCGCTGATGGGCAGCGCCCGGTCATGGATGGCGAGCAGGAAGACGGCGCGCACCTGCGTGATCGTCAGATCCAACTCGACGAAGACGTTGATCGCCTTGAAATCCGCGGGTGCGTGGAGCATGTGCAGGAACCGGCCGACTGCGTCGGCGAGTTCATCATGCGGGTTCGAGGTCACCCCCAAATGCTAACAACAATGAAAACATTGCACAAATGCAATCAATATGCAGTGCGTCACATCACCCGCCCGCGACGGCCGCGCGTCAGGTCGCGTCGATGTGCTGGGTGCCGTCGATCGTCACGGGGCGCTGAGGAGCCTCGTTGACGCTCAACCGGAAGATGTCGGGTCGTGCGTAGTGACCGACGACGTCGAAATCATATTTCCCGCGGGCGATGTCGTCCAAGTCGATTTCGGCCGTCAGGATGTCCTCGCCGTCATAACACGGGCCGGCCAACACGTCACCCATCGGCGACACGATCAGCGACCCGCCACGGCACCCGGGCAACTCCTCACCGGTGTCGGACGTCGTCGGTGGCGTGAACTGGTTGGCGCCGAGCACGAAACACCTGCCCTCGCAGGCGATGTGGCGCATGGTTGCCGTCCAGGAGTCGCGTGGGTCGGCCGTCGGCGCGCAATAGATCTGGACGCCCTTGGCATACATCGCGGCACGCAGCAGCGGCATGTAGTTTTCCCAGCAGATCACCGACCCGACCCGACCCACGGCCACGTCGAACGTGTCGAGCGTCGACCCGTCGCCGAAGCCCCACACCAGCCGCTCGGCGCCGGTCGGCATCAGCTTGCGGTGCTTGCCGCAGTAGCGGCCGTCCGCGTCGAAGGTGAGGGCCGTGCAATACAGCGTGCCACCGTCGCGCTCGATCACACCGATGACCAGGCACAGGCCGAGCTCGCGACACCACTCGCCGAGCTGGGTGACCACCGGACCCGGCACGTCCACCGCACCCTGCCAGTAGCTGCGGAACTCGTCACGCCCTTGTGCGGTGCGGCTGCCGACGGTCGCGCCGAACGACATGCCGCGCGGATATCCGCCGAGGAACGCCTCCGGGAAGACCGCCAGCTGCGCCCCGGCATCCGATGCCTGCGTCATCAGGTCGTGCGCCTTGGCGAGAGTGGCGTCGAGGTCGCCGAAGACGGTCGCGGCCTGGATCACTGCTGCACGGATGGCCATGGATCCTCCGATCGCTTTGTGGTGCGGGCAATGTCATCCCTCACCAGTCGTCACCATGCTAGCCGCGGCAGAACCCCTGCCCATGGGCCGCGACCCCCGGCTGGTTGCCGTGACAAACTCGTTGTCGCCGCTCGGTAGCCTTGGGCGCGTGCTTACCGTCCAAGACGCCCTGATCCGCCTGCAGAAGTTCTGGACCGACCGCGGCTGCATGATCGTGCAGCCGTTCAACACCGAAGTCGGAGCCGGAACGATGAACCCCGCGACGATCCTGCGCGTCCTCGGCCCCGAGCCGTGGCGGGTCGCCTACGTCGAGCCGTCGGTGCGTCCCGACGACTCGCGGTATGGCGAGAACCCGAACCGTCTGCAGACCCACACCCAGTTCCAGGTCATCCTCAAGCCCGACCCGGGTAACCCGCAGGAGCTCTACCTGGAGTCGCTCGAGGCGCTCGGCATCGACATTCGCGCGCACGACATCCGATTCGTCGAGGACAACTGGGCCCACCCGTCGCTCGGCGCCTGGGGCCTGGGCTGGG
>CAYPQR010000700.1:0-1755 GCA_964412865.1 uncultured Intrasporangiaceae bacterium | reverse complement strand
CAAGAACTTCAGCCTCGACACCAAGGACGGCAACGGGTTCGCGCCGTATGGCCTGAAGAGCGCGTTCGAGGCCATTCCGGCCGCGGGTATCGCGTTCTCGTTCCTGGGCTGGCGGCAGGGCATCGAGCTGGCCGGCGAGACCAACAACCCCAAGCGCAACGTTCCGTTGACGCTGATCGGCTCGGTGGTCATCTGCGGTGTCCTCTACATCCTGCTGCAGATCGCCTTCATCGGCGCCCAGGATCCGACGGCGCTGGCCCAGCACGGCTGGCACGACGTCGGCAGCCTGATCAAGACCGGCAGCGACGCGGGCAACTTCAGCCCGCTGGCCACGCTGGCCACGGTGCTGGGCATGGGCTGGCTGGCCGGACTGCTCTACGCGGACGCGTTCATCTCCCCCGGTGACACCGGCCTGATCTACACCGGCGTCACCGCCCGGATGTCGTATGCCATGGCCCGCAACAAGAACGCTCCGGCCGTGCTGGCGAAGGTCAACGACAACGGCGTGCCGTGGCCGAGCCTGATCCTCGCATGGATCGTCGGCTGCATCTTCTTCCTGCCGTTCCCGAGTTGGCAGGCGCTGGTCGGGATCGTCACGTCGCTGACCGTGTTGTCCTTCGGCATCGGCTCGATCACGCTGGTCACGTTCCGCAAACAGATCCCCGAGGTGAAGCGCCCCTACCGGTCCAAGGCACCGTGGGTCATCACCTTCCTGGCAGTGCTGTCCAGCAACCTGATCATGTATTGGGCCGGCTGGGACCAGGTCTGGAAGATGATGCTGGCCGTGGTGCTCGGCTACGTGATCCTGGGAATCCTCGAGCTCACGGATCGCGGACCGAACCGGCGTGCCCCGAAGCTGGACTTCAAGCACGGCTGGTGGGTCCTGCCCTGGTTCGGCGGCATCACGCTGGTCAGCTACCTCGGCAGCTACTCCGGCGCGGACACCGTCGATGCCGGCCAGGCGAACGTCTACGGGTTCGACGGCGGCATCATCGCCAACATCATCCTCACCATCATCGTGCTCGCACTGGCGTGGTACTCCCAGCTGCCCGGCGACCGGGTGCGCGAGATCCTCGCCCAGCCCGATGAGGAGGAGGCGGACGGCCCGGCACCGGCCGCGATCTGATCCGTCGGACAATCCTCACGGCAGCACGAGGTCGGGCTCAGGCATCGCCTGGGCCCGACCTCCTGTCGTCTGTGGTGAGTCGGCGCCGATCCGCGCGACGCTCGCGGAAGAAGTCGGTCAGCATCGCGGCGCACTCTCTCTCCCGTATGCCGCCGACGGCGCTCGTGCGCAACGGTGACGGGTTGTCGCCGGTGACGTCCCAGGCGCTGCCGCAGGCCCCGGCCTTCGGGTCCCATGCGCCGAAGACGATGCGTGGCAGCCGCGCCTGCATCGCCGCGCCGGCGCACATCAGGCAGGGTTCGAGCGTCACGACCAGCAGGCAGTCGTCGAGCCGGTAATGAGCCCTCGAGCGGGCCGCGTCGCGGATGGCGACCAGTTCCGCATGCGCCAGCGGGTCGGCGTCGGCGACCCGGCGGTTGCGCCCGCGACCGACGACCTCGCCGTCGCCGGTGACCAGCACGGCACCGACCGGCACATCCCCGGTCTCCGGACACCGCCGCGCCTGCTCGATCGCGTGCCCCATCCACCGCGCATACTGCGCCTCATCCGGATCGTTCGTGCCGACAGCGGGATCGCGACTCACGGGTAGAGTCTGGGCCATGCGCGTGCACGTGGCCAATCACCCCCTG
>CAYPQR010000699.1:0-1760 GCA_964412865.1 uncultured Intrasporangiaceae bacterium | reverse complement strand
CCGGTTCAACACCAAGGCGAAGAACACCGAGTCGACCAACCTCGTGATCGTGCCCGTCCAGATAACGCCATACAGCGGCACCACCGCCAAAACCCCCGTCGGCGTTGACAGTGTGACCCCAACGGCTGGCTCTACGCCCTGCACCGCCACCTGTAACCAGCCGAACGGGGTGTGCGTTCCCGCGAATAGCGAGGTCGACTTCGCCATTTTGTCCGGCCCAGCGACCGACATGGGAACCACAACCCAGTTGAGAGTCAACTTCACTGTCTACGACGCGGACACCTGCGAGTCCATCGGCACATTCCAGTTCGCGGGTCCCGGTATCAAGGACGTTTGCTGACGCCTACCGGAAGGCGATCGATCACCGGCGCCCCTCCCAAGCGTCTGCTCCAGACCCAGTCCGAGCCCACCACACGCGACCGCCATGGTCATCATGGCTCGACGCATTGAAGGATCGCGGGATCGGGCCCGAGCCACTCTGTGACGAATCAGCCACTCGCCAATAAGCCATGGAAGATGTGCCCCTCGTCGTCGTGATTGATGTCGTCCAAGGCCACGAACGATCCAGGGCGCATCCGCGAGATGACTTCACCTTCGGCGGGTCTCCGGTTCCCTGCACCGTCACCATTGGGTGGGCCGTCCACGAGCAGCAGATCGACCCACCGAGTTGCGCTGTGTCGAGGTCATACCAACGCACACCGCTGGGGTGCGGCACGAGGGGAGCATGGACGACGGTGGCGGCCGAAACCCCGTGCGCCGCAGCGAATTCACGCACCTGACGCACATATTGCTTGTCATGCTCGACACCGATGATGCTCTCCAGGCTCGGACAGAGCCTACCGAGCACAAGGGTGGACATGCCCGAGCTCGACCATTCGTGTCAGACGGTGCTGGTCGACGACGGCGGCAAGCGCAAGGAGTGCGTCGCTCCGTGCGGCCCATTCCCCCGGAGTCAACCATCGGCGCCCGCTGCTGACCGACTGAGCCAGCGCCCAGTTGGCCCGGGTCTGCTGCGTGAGCACCGCTCTGGTGCCGCGGATCTCCCGGCTGGGGGCCTCGACCGCACCGAGCCTCACCGCGGTTGCGGCGCGGTCGGGCTCCGCCGGCGCCAGGCACGACTTCACTGCGGAACGCGTTCGGGAGGGTTGGAGTAATCCTTCAGGCTCCCTGTGGACGCAAGGGTTCAGCGGATGGTCGACACGATCCCTGAGCGGTGCTGGCACCCCGCCCTCGATGCCGACGACCTGCATGAGGTGCGTGGGTCGCCGAGACCAACCACACAACCGTTGTGCCGCCTGGTCACACGTACTGACGGGCAGCGGGAAAAGCCCTGTGCACGCGTTTTCGGACCCGTCCGAGCAGGTGCCTCCCAACCCGCCGGTCCGGCAGATATCCCCACTGCGGGAAGCAATCCCACGGGTTGGTCGAAGCCAGGGACTCCAGCGCATCACCCATGGCGTCGAATATGACTTCCGGAGCGAACCGCTCATCGAAGACCTGCTTGGCCCGAGCACCCATCTCAGCAGCGCACGGTTCCATACGCTCCAGATAGTCGACAAGTCCGGCAAGGTTCCCCTCCGGCCACCTGATCGCAAACTCGCTGATGTCGACCCCGAGTGGAGGCACCCAGTCGTCCGATATGACAACGGGAACGCTCCCTGCAGCCATCGTCTCGTAGAACCTGAACGACGATGTCGCGCGTCCCCGAGGGCACAACACGAACGACGAACGCAGGGTCACGTCGGCGAAGTGACGTCGGC
>CAYPQR010000698.1:0-1762 GCA_964412865.1 uncultured Intrasporangiaceae bacterium | reverse complement strand
CGTCTGCGGTTCAGCGTGAGTGGCGACCTGGAGACCGAGCGGGCATACCGAACGCTGTGGATCTCCCCGGACATGACCGATCGCAAGAGGACATCGCTGGTCGAAAGGCTCAGTCGGCCGCCGGAGTTGGCGGTGATCGAGGTGCACAAGGACTGGACCTGCAGCGGCTGCGGCCGGGAACGTGTCGGCGGCTCCCTGCTGATGATGGAGGGACCCGGGCCGCACTGTATGGAATGCGTCGGACTGGGTGATCTGGAGTTCCTGCCCTCCGGCAACGCGAAGCTGACCCGCCGCGCGAAACAGGGCAGCGACCTGGTGGCCGTGGTCCTGAAGTGGAGCAGCGCCCGCAAACGTTATGAGCGGCAGGGCATCCTGGTCGAGCCGGACGCCCTCCTCCGGGCGGAGCAGGAGGTGCTCACACCGGAGGAGCGGCGTGCGCGGGACGCCTTCAGGATCTGACGCCGTGGCGTGCCGGCGGATCAGCGCCCGCCGGTGGCACGGAACTCGCCGGGTGTCATCCCCGTGCCGGCCTTGAACGTCCGGGTGAATGCCGACGGATCGGCGAAGCCCCAGCGCGCACCGATCGCCGCGACCGGGTGTGCCGCCAGCGCCGGATCGAGCAGATCCACCCGGCAGCGCTGCAGCCGACGCCGGCGGATCCATGAGCTGGGCGACGTGCCCTGGTCGGCGAAGATCTTCTGCAGATAACGGATGGAGACGTGTTGCGCGAGGGCGACGTCCTCGACCTCGAGCCCCGGCTCGCACAGGTGCTCGTCGATCCATTCCGTCGCCGCGGAGAAGACCACCGACGCGGCGGGCACCGCGTCGGTCGGGCCCAGGCGTTGGCTCAGGGCGGCGTGGACGAGTTCGACGACGGCATCCACGGCGCGCGGGTCGGTGTCGGCTCCGCCGGAGCGCACCTGTGAACCGAGCTGGGCGAGCAGCGTGGACGTCAGGGCGCCGAGCCCCTGCCGGCCCGAGATGCGTTCGGCGGTGAGTCGCCGGACCTGATCGGAGGTGAGGCCCAGCCGGTCCCGCGGGATCAGCAGCACGAACATCCGGTAGGACTCGGCGAAATCCAGCGTGTAGGGCCGCGTCGTGTCATAGATCGCCAGGTCGCCCGGGGTGAGCGCCGCCTCCCGCCCGTCCTGGGAGAGCACGCAGTATCCGTGCAGCTGGAGGCCGAGCTTGTAGACGCCCGGGTTGGACGCGGCGATGGTGGCCTTGTCGCGCCGCACCGTCACCGGGGAGCCGCCGACCTCCGTCGCGGTGACGTCGCCGAGATCCTGCGCCAGCAGTCCCGCACGATATCCGGCGGGGGAGCGCACCGCGGCGTGCAGCGGGACGAACGTGGCGTTGACCGCTTCCCGCCATGCCTCGAAACGGTCGGCGGGCGGGGCCGAGTCCGGGTTGAAGACCTGCACCTCGTGCCCGATCGTGCTCATGTCAGGGCCTCCTCACGGGGTGGCGGCGAACGCGCCTGATTGCGCCACCTCACCACGCCCTGGCATCGCGCGCACCCGAGCGTGCGCACCATGCACATATCCGTTCGTGTGACGCCGATGCCGTGTCACGTGATGAGCGTCACAGTGGTGGTGACACCAGCATACGGACGCGGCTTCGGGTGGCACCAGGCCCGTGGGCCCGCCGGATCAGGACGGCAAGGAGACTTCGTGATGACCCTGCTCGACACCATTCAGGCGCCGTCCGGCACCGGACGCGCCATCACCGACCCGGCCACGGGCGAGCAGATCGGCCGGGT
>CAYPQR010000697.1:0-1765 GCA_964412865.1 uncultured Intrasporangiaceae bacterium | reverse complement strand
GCGCGAAGCTGCGGTGGTCGTGCCACTCCCCGTTGATGTGCAGGTATGCGACGCGTGTCCCCTCGTCGCGCATCCCGAGCTTCTCGGCCACTCGCAGACTCGACGGGTTGTCGGGCCGGATGTTGACCTCGACGCGATGCAGTTCGCACGGCCCGAAGGCGTGGTCGATGAGCATCGCCAGGGCATACGGGGTGATGCCGCGCCCGGCCAGCCGGCGGTCGATCCAGTAGCCGGCTGCTCCCGACATGAGGGCACCGCGGGTGATGCCGAAGAGATGCATCTGACCGGCCAGCGCGCCGTCGACCTCCAGCGCGAACGGCAGCAACTGGCCGTCGTGCGCCTGGCGATCCTGCTGGCGCACCAGCGTCAGGAAGCTGCGCGGCGGCAGCGGGCCACGAGGGGACGTCGAATCCCAGGGGCGAGTCCACGCGTCGTTGGCCTTGCGCAGCGCCAGATACTCCTTGCGGTCGGCGACCGGACGCAGTGGGCGCATGCGCACGCGCCGGCCGTGCCAGGCACCCTCGAGGGTTGCGGGCCAGCCGAGGCTCAATGGTCCCCGCCGGCCAGCTGGGACAGGGCGTGCTCGACGATCGGCTCCAGCACCTTCATCGCGTCACGCACGCCGCCGGTCGACCCGGGCAGGTTGACGACGAGGGTGCCGCCCACGCTGCCGGCGAGGCCGCGCGACAGCACCGCGGTGGGCACACCGGCCGCGGCACCCGCGGCGCGGATGGCCTCGGCGATGCCCGGCACCTCCCGCTCCAGCAGCGGGCGCGTCTGCTCCGGGGTGTGGTCGGTCGGGGTGAGGCCGGTGCCGCCGCAGGTCAGCACCACGTCGGCCCCGGACTCCAGGGCCTGCGTGAGCGCCTGCCCGACCGGGTCTCCGTCGGGCACGACGATCGGGTCGGGAGTCTCGAAACCCCACGACCGCAGCGCCTCGACGGCGATCGGTCCGGACCGGTCGGGATAGACCCCGGCGGCGGCACGCTGCGAGCAGGTGATGACGACGGCGCTGGTCATGATGTCGGTCCTTGCGTCCTTTCGTGTCCTGACCGGCCGCGATCATCGGATCCGTCCGCCTGCCCCGGATCACGCGACGTCTCGGGCGCCGGACCGGACGGGGCGAGCACACCGGTCGAGTCCTCGCTCCAGTCACCGGAACGGCCGCCGGCCTTGGCGGTGACGCGCACATCGGTGATGCGGGCGTGCTTGTCGACGGCCTTGATCATGTCGATCAGGGCGAGCGCGGCGACGGTGACGCAGGTGAGCGCCTCCATCTCGATGCCGGTGCGGTCGGCCGTGCGCACCTGCGACTCGATGTCGACGCCGTCGTCGGCGACGGTGAGTTCGACCGCCGCGGAGTGCACCGCGACGGGGTGCGCGAGCGGCACCAGGTCGGGGGTCCGTTTGGCGGCCTGTATGCCCGCGATGCGCGCGACGGCGAGCGCGTCACCCTTCGGCACCGTGTCATCGCGCAGTGCCCGCACGGCCTCCTCGGACAGCAGCACCCTGCCGGCCGCGCGGGCGGTGCGTGCGGTCACCTTTTTGGCGCTGACGTCGACCATGTGGGCGGTGCCGTCGCTGCGCACATGCGTCAGGTGGCGTGGTGCGCCCGTGCCCTCACTCATCGATGACTCCGTGGGCTGGCCGACCCGGCGAGTTGCACCCAGCCGGGCGGAGGAATGAGAGGGGCGGGGGATATGCGGAGGGAGCGTGGATGGGACTGGCGGGAGCACATCCGCCCCGGAGAATATGACGCAACGTC
>CAYPQR010000696.1:0-1777 GCA_964412865.1 uncultured Intrasporangiaceae bacterium | reverse complement strand
TCTGGCGCGTCAGGTGAAGAAGATCACACAGAGGACGCCGAGAATGATCGCGCCGGAGAGGGCGAGCAGGGCATCGCGTGCGGGCGACACGCTGGTCTTGCGACCCGCGGCCGTGAGGTCACCGGTCGCGACGAGCTGGTCGTACTCGTCCTTGGTCTGGTCGATGAGAGCGCCGACGGCCTCGGCCGAGGTCTTGCGGTCGGTCAGCCTCGTGTCGACCTCCGGGGGCTGACGCATGCTGCGCCGGAAGCCCATGCCGATGTTGGCGTCGCCGAATGCGTGGGCCTGGCGGCGCGGGCGCTGCTGCGAGATCGCCCAGGAGCCGTATTTGCTGCCCGCCTGCGTGTAGACCTTCAGGTTCCACCGCCGTGTCACCAGATCGACGTCGTCCCACGGCATGTCGATGTCGCGCACGAGGTTGTGCAACTCGACGCCGTCCTTCGAGACGACCACCGACGGGCGCACCAGCACCACCCAGACCACCAGACTGACGGCGCCGCACAGCGCGATCGGCTGATACCAGCGCGCGGGCTCGTGGATGATGTAGAGCAGTGCGGTCAGACCCATCAGTGCGATGAACGCCCAACCGGTGAGATTGGCGCTCGACTGACGGAAGACTTTGCGGGTCGAAGCAGTGGCCTGTTGGTCATGCGGCATACCTTCGAGTATGCGTCACGCCGGGTAGGGTGATCCACGTGAGTGGACCAACCGTTACCTGGCGCGCCCGCGACCTGCTCGCAGTGTCCACCGTGACCAACGAGGCGCTGCGCGGATTCCTGCACGGACTGCCGGGTGTCGACCAGGTCGGATGCGAGGCGCGGGCCGCGGGTCTGGCCGGCCGGTCGATCAAGAAGGACAGCAAGGCCTGGGCCATCGACACGGCCATCTCGATGATCGACCTCACGACGCTGGAGGGCGCCGACACCCCGGGGAAGGTCAGGTCGCTGTGCGCGCGCGGAGCGTCGCCCGACCCTGCGGATCCGTCCACCCCACGCGTCGCCGCCATCTGCGTCTACAACGACATGGTCGAGATTGCGCGAACTGCCCTGCAGGGCACCGGAATTCACGTCGCCGCCGTCACGACCGCCTTCCCCTCGGGGCGGGCGTCGCTGAAGGTGAAGCTGGCGGACACCGAGGACGCCGTGTCGGCCGGTGCCGACGAGGTCGACATGGTCATCGACCGCGGCGCGTTCCTTGCCGGCGACTACCGCAAGGTCTACGACCAGATCGTCGAGGTCAAGCAGGCGTGCTCCCGACCGGGTGACGCGCCCGACGCCCACTTGAAGGTCATCCTCGAGACCGGCGAGCTGGTCACCTACGACAACGTGCGGCGGGCGTCGTGGCTGGCGATGCTCGCCGGCGCCGACTTCATCAAGACCTCCACGGGCAAGGTCGCCCCCGCCGCGACCATGCCCGTCACACTCGTCATGCTGGAGGCCGTGCGCGACTGGCGTGACCTGACCGGCGACATCGTCGGGGTCAAGCCGGCCGGCGGCATCCGCACCAGCAAGGACGCGCTGCGATATCTGGTCATGGTGAGCGAGGTGGCCGGTGAGGAATGGCTGGAGCCCTCACGGTTCCGGTTCGGTGCCTCGAGCCTGCTGGACGACCTGCTGCTGCAGCGCCACAAACTCCGCACGGGCGCCTACTCCGGCGCCGACTACGTCACGACCGACTGAGAGCCACCACGTCACCATGCCCACGTTCGAATACGCCCCGGCGCCCGAGTCGCGCGCCGTCGTCGACATCGCCTCGTCCTACGGACTGTTCATCGACG
>CAYPQR010000695.1:0-1782 GCA_964412865.1 uncultured Intrasporangiaceae bacterium | reverse complement strand
TCGAGGACTCGGCGTTCGGGCCGGTGGACCGCATCGGTCAACTCACGATGCGCAACCTCGACATCGCCGACTCCCGCTCCAAGCTCGAGCAGTATGCCGGGCTGGGCCTGGTCGGCAGCACCACCCCGGCGTTCATCGGTGCGGCGCAGGCTGCCTCGACCGGGTTGATCGCCGGAAAGTTCGAGGGCTCGGCCGACGAGATCGCCTCCCGCGGCAAGACATCCGGTGAGGATGAGTGGCTCGACCGCGCTGCGATGGAGTTCGGCACCGACTGACGCATCACCGTCCGTCGCGCCGGGAACTCACGCCTCGGCGAACGCCTCGCGCGCCCACTGCCGGAATGTTGTCGGCGTGGTGTTCTGCGGCGTACGCGGAACCGCGGTGTCCAGCCCGTGTTCCTTGGCCCGGTCCATGTCCATCAGGGCCCGCGCGACCGCCTCCGACATCCCGTGGCCGACCAGGGCCTTCTCGGCGATCTCCCGCTCGCCGCGCTCATACCGCACGGGGTGGCCGAGCACGTCGGTCAGGACGGCCACCACCTCGTCGTGCGACAGATCCTCACCGCCGAGCAGCGGCACCGTGTCCTGCCCGACCCAGGTGTGATCGAGCAGCAGCCGCGCCGCGACGGCCGCGATGTCCCTGGCCGCCACCATGGGCAGTTTCAGGTCGCCTGGCAGCGTCCCGGTCAGCACGCCGTCGGAGCCGATGGTTGCCGTCTGACGCGCGACGTTGTCCATGAACGACGGGTTGGCGATCGCGCGCACGTGGGCGCCGGTGCTGCGGAACAGGTCGTCCATGGCGAGGGATGCGGACACGTGCCCCGCATATTGCTGTGTCCCACGACCGAGGGCAGAGACGGTCACGATCCGCGGAACACGGTGTCGCACCACGGCATCCGCGGCCGGGATGCTGTCACCGACGTAGGTCTGATAAATGCTGGATGCGCTCGGCTCGGCGGGCATCAGCCAGAACACCACATCGGCGCCGGCGAACGCGCGATCGACGATCTGCGGGTCACGGTGCGATCCGCGCAGCACCTCCGCCCGCTCGTGCACGTCCTTCGGCAGCTTCTCGGGGTCGCGCGCAACGATACGGATCGGCTCGGGCTGCGACGCGAGCTCCTTGAGCAGCCGGCTGCCGATGTGGCCTGTTGGTGCGGTGACGACGATCATGGATACTCCTCGGGTCATAGAAATGCAGGAAGTAAACTAAACTGTACCGTTTACATAGCGGTGCGTAAAGGTGGCGACATGGCTCTGCGCGGAGAGGCGCTGCATCAGCACATCCTGGACACCGCCAAGCTCGTCTTTCTCGAACTCGGCTACGACCGCACCACGATGGACGCGGTCGCCTCCCGTGCCACGACGTCGAAGCGCACGCTGTATGCCCACTTCCCCACCAAGGAGACCCTGTTTCGCGCCAGCGTCGAGCGCAGCCAGGAGTTGTATGAGGGCCGGCTCGGTGAACCGCGCGCATATTCCGACGACGCACGCGAGGCCGTGGTGCGATATTGCGGACGAACTCTGCAGATGATGAGTTACGCGCCGATCGTGCAGTTGTGCAGGCTCGGCATCGCGGAGGCCGCTCACCTGCCGGATGCCGCGACGGAGATCCACCGCAGCTTCCTCGGAGTCACCTCGGCGCGCATGGCAGATCATTTGCGCCAGAACAGTATTGCCGTGGGCGAGGAGGATCGCGCCGCCGAAGACATCCTGGGCGCAACGGTTTACCCGTTCCTGATCCGTGCGGTGTTCGGCCTCGAACCGTTGCACGACACCGTGC
>CAYPQR010000694.1:0-1790 GCA_964412865.1 uncultured Intrasporangiaceae bacterium | reverse complement strand
GCTGGCTGGTGCCCATCGACCAAGTGGAGGACGGCACCGGCACCCCGAGGGACCCGACGGCCTTCGTCGCCGATCTCGCGAAGGTGCTCGGCGAGGCGGTGAGCGACGTCGGCGAGGCGGCACGCAGAGGGCGGGCGGGGCGTGAGCGCGCGATCCGCGAGTTCGGCTGGCCGTCGATCGCGGAACGCACCCGGGAGGTCTACGACACCGTCCTGCGGGCCTGAGCGTCAGCGGGTCGGACGCATGCCCGCGATCGTCAATGCCGCGACGGTGCATGCCTGCGCCATCGTGGTGTCGGCCGCCTGCTGCAGGCTCTGCAGCAGGCGATGGCGGCGCAGATCCTCGTGCGCCCCGACGGCGGGGGAGCGCTCGAGGCCGAGGGTGGCCGCCGCCTCGACCAGGGCCGCCTGTTGCAATACGCGAAGCATTCTGCCCGGGATGCCGGGAGGAAGGCCCCAGTCGGTGAGACGGACGTGGTCGTCCGCGTGGGCGCGTAACGGTGAGCCCGCCCACGACTGGATGTCCAGGCCCTCCAGCTCGCTTGCGGCGGCGAGGATCTCGGTGCGCAGCATCCGCTCGATCTGCGACTCCTGCAGCGCCTCGAGGCGATGGGTCGGCACGGGGTCGCAGTCGTATGCCGTCAGGTGGGCCATCAGGCCGACGTCACCCTCCGGGCCGAACTCCTCCAGCCGCACGACGACGGCACCGCCGATGCCCGGCACATAGACGCACTCGCCGGCCTCCGTCGCCGCCGCGGCGAGGTCGGCGTTTCCGCGTGGCAGGTCGGCGGTGGCGCCGGGGCGTGGCAGGGCACAGGCCAGCACGCGCTGCCCGAGGTCCTGCCACACGTGCAGGTGCTCGACGTCACCGTCGACGTGGTCGATGTCGGGCAGCGCCCGCCGCAGGGCCTCGTCGACGTCGAGATGCCCGGACCACGCGGCGGTGATCCACAGGCTCAGGCGCACCGAGGCGGGTAGGTCGGACATCGCGGCCATCCTAGGCGCGCGACGTATCGGTGAGGGCGACGGTCGGCGATCCCGGTCGGTGCGGCGCGGCGCGGGCCGGGGCATCCTCTAGGGTCATGCACATGAGCGATGTGCTGGCGCTGGCAGATGTCTCCGTCGTCCGTGGAGGCCGACGTCTGTTGGACGGTGTCGACTGGGAGGTCGAAGAGGGGGAGCGCTGGGTCGTGCTCGGACCCAACGGTGCCGGCAAGACGACGCTGCTGCAGATCGCGGCGGCGCGAATGCACCCGACGACCGGGGTCGCCGGGGTGCTGTCCGAGGTGCTGGGCGCCGTCGATGTCTTCGAGCTGCGCCCGCGGATCGGGCTGGCGTCGGCGGCCATCGCCGAGCGCATCCCGAACGGCGAGCGCGTGAGCGACGTCGTGGTCACCGCGTCCTACGGTGTGGTCGGCCGCTGGCGCGAGGCCTACGACGCACTCGACCATGACCGTGCGACGGAGCTGTTGGACGCCCTCGGCGCCGGGCGGCTGGCCGGCCGTCGGTACGGCACCCTCAGCGAGGGGGAGCGCAAGCGGGTGCAGATCGCCCGTGCGCTGATGACCGACCCCGAGCTGATGCTGCTCGACGAGCCCGCGGCCGGGCTCGACCTCGGCGGCCGCGAGGACCTGGTCGCCCGGCTCGGCGCACTCGCTCAGGATGTCGAGGCGCCCGTCACGATCCTGGTCACCCACCACGTCGAGGAGATCCCGCCCGGATTCACCGACGTCCTGATGCTGCGCGACGGCAAGGTCGTCGCCGCGGGGCCACTCGAACTGACGCTCACCG
>CAYPQR010000693.1:0-1790 GCA_964412865.1 uncultured Intrasporangiaceae bacterium | reverse complement strand
CCGACGGGCGCGATCGCGCTGGACATCGCGCTGGGCATCGGCGGACTGCCGCGCGGACGCGTGGTCGAGGTGTACGGACCCGAGAGCAGCGGTAAGACCACCGTTGCGCTGCATGCGGTGGCCAACGCGCAAAAGAACGGCGGCATCGCGGCATTCATCGATGCCGAGCACGCGCTCGACCCGGAATACGCCAAGAAGCTCGGGGTCGATACCGACGCGTTGCTGGTCAGCCAGCCGGACACCGGTGAGCAGGCGCTGGAGATCGCCGACATGCTGATCAGGTCGGGGTCGCTGGACATCATCGTCGTCGACTCCGTGGCGGCTCTGGTGCCGCGCGCGGAGATCGAGGGCGAGATGGGCGACAGCCACGTCGGTCTGCAGGCGCGCCTGATGTCGCAGGCGCTGCGCAAGATCACCGGCGCGCTCAACAACACCGGCACGACCGCCATTTTCATCAACCAGCTGCGCGAGAAGATCGGGGTGATGTTCGGCTGCTTCTCCTATGGCACCCGCGTCACGCTTGCCGACGGCACACAAGAGAAGATCGGCAAGATCGTGGGCCACAAGATGCCGGTCGAGGTACGCACCTACGATCCGCTGACCAACTCGGTCGTGAACAGGCCGATCACGAACTGGTTCGACAACGGTCCGACAGATCGCTTCTTGCAGTTCTCGGTGGAGAAGTCCGGCGGCGACGGGCGGTCGCAGTTCGGGGTGACCGACAACCATCTGATCCGCACACCGGGTGGGTGGCGAGAGGCCGGTGAGCTCAAGGCCGGTGACCGGGTGATGGTGAGCGAGACAGCCCGGCTGAGCGATCAGCAGTGGCAGGTGCTCCTCGGTGGACTGATGGGCGATGGTCATCTTGCCCCCGACCCGCACGGCCGGCACGGGGTGCGTTATCGGATGGGTCACTGCGCGAAACAGCGTGAATATCTCGACTGGAAGTGCACGATGTTCGGCAACATCGACCAGACGCGTTCGGTGCGTGAGAACGGCGCCGTCCATGTGGACATGACCCCGTTGCCGGAATTGGCCGAGCTGCGCGAGGTCGTCTACTGGGGTGACGGCAAGAGGCATCTCAGCGAGGAATACGTCAAGGCTCTGTCGCCGCTCGCGCTCGCAGTCTGGTATATGGACGACGGGTCGCTGGCCGTCCGGTCGAAGGGCGTTCAGCGGCGGACGTCCGGTGGCAGCGGACGAGTGGAGATCTGTGTGGAGGCGCTGAGCGAGGGCTCGCAGCGGCGCATCGTCGATTACCTTCGCGACGAGCACGGTGTGGACTGCCGTGTGCGTGTCAGTGGGGCCCGTAAGCAGGCTGTGCTGACGATGACGAGGGCGGGGACCGACGTCTTCTTGGAACTGATCGCGCCATATGTGCACCCGTCGATGGCACACAAGCTTCTGCCCCGATTCCAGGGCCGATTCGAGCTGGAGCCGGAATGGGTCGAACCGCGTCAGGTCCTCGTGCCGGCGCGCGTGTTGGACATTCACGTCAAGCCGCCGTCGAAGGCAACCCACCGCTTCGACATCGAGGTGGACGGCACGCACAACTACTTCGTCGACGGGGTCATGGTGCACAACAGCCCTGAGACCACGACAGGTGGCAAGGCGCTGAAGTTCTATGCGTCGGTCCGGCTCGACGTGCGGCGCATCGAGACGCTGAAGGACGGCACCGATCCGGTGGGCAACCGCACCCGCGTCAAGGTCGTCAAGAACAAGGTCTCGCCGCCGTTCAAGCAGGCCGAGTTCGACATCCTCTACGGCCAGGGCATCTCCCGCGAGGGCGG
>CAYPQR010000692.1:0-1790 GCA_964412865.1 uncultured Intrasporangiaceae bacterium | reverse complement strand
GGCGCTGGCTCGCAGGTCTCGATACGCGCTCGCTCGTCCCTCGCGTCGCGCTACTCGACCAGCCAGGGAGTCGCATTCGCGCAGTTCGGCGTTTGTCGTTGCGGTCAGGGGTGGTTCGCAGCAGAGGGCAGGGGCCGGGTCCAGTGCATGACGCCTTCCTCGAGCGCCACCTCGCCGTCGGCATGAGCTGCCGCCTCGGGGTCGTTGGTCGCCATCACGACGGTGGCACCGGCTCGCTGCTCGGCCGTCAACAGGGTGAGGATCCGTTCCCGGGTGGTGGCATCCAGGTCACTCGTGGGCTCGTCGGCGAGGATGACGTGTGCGCGCGAAGCCAGTGTGCGGGCCACGGCGGCGCGCTGCTGCTGGCCGCCGGAGAGCTCTTCGATCAGGTGGTTGCTCGACTCCTCGAGACCGACGTCGTCCAGCGCCTTTGCGGCGCGCTCCTGCGCGACCCGGGGTGTGACCCCGGCGGCGAGCATCGGGACGATCACGTTCTCATGTGCCGTCAGGGTGGTGGCGAGGCCGTTTCCCTGCGGTATCAAGGCGATACCGGCCCGCGCCGCGGTCGAGCGATCCGTGACGGTCAGGTCACCGAAGGTCACCTCGCCGTGCTCCGGGCGGATGGCCCCGGCCAGGCACCAGAGCAGCGTCGACTTGCCGGCCCCGGACGGCCCGGTCACCGCCAGGAACGTGCCGGGGTCGAGGGTCAAGGAGGCCACGGACAGCGCGACGACCGATTCATAGCGCACCGTGAGGTTTTCGGCGCGAAGCACCTCGGTCTCCCGCGTCTCCACCGTATCGGCGGCCGTCACGACGAGGCCTCCGCGTCGGTCGTGCCGGCGACTCCGCCCGGTTCGTCGACCGGCAGCAGGGTGTAGGCGCCGGCGTGATCGTGCACGCGCACCAGTGTGCCGGGGGCGAGCTTCTCGAGCACGTGTGGGGGCAGCGGCAGGAAGCCGTCCGAGGTCACCACGGCGTATTCCTCGCCCGCGCGGCCCTCGCCGCCGATGCGACCGTCGCGGATCGTCACGGTTCGTGGCATCGCACCCGCGACGTCGGGATCGTGGGTGACGAGCACGATGGTCGTGCCGCGCGCCCTGTTGATCCGGTCGAGAGTCTCGAGCACCGCGTCGCGTGCGCGATGATCCAGCTGGCTGGTCGGCTCATCGGCGAGGATCACGCCCGGGTCCGCGGCGATCGCGGTGCCGACCGCGGCGAGCTGCCGATGACCTGGTGTCAGGAATCGCAAGGGGACATCACCGTGTTCGGCGAGCTGCACCTGCCCGAGGACGTCCTCGACCTCGGGTAGGGCCGCCCGGCCGGAGAGTCGTCGCGCGGCACGCTGGGCGAAGCGGATGTTGTCTGCCGGGGTCAGATAGGGCAGCAGGTTGCGCGACGCGCCCTGGAGCATGAGCGAGACCTCGGTGGCGCGCAGCGCGTCGAGCTCCTTACCGCTCAGCGATGTGAGCTCGTGGTGGCCGATGTAGATCTTGCCGGCGGATGGCGCGAACAGGCCGCCGAGTAGTGTCAGCAGTGTCGACTTGCCGGCCCCGGAAGGGCCGAGCGGCGCGAGCATCTCCCCACCTGCGACCGACAGGTCGACCCCGGACAGCGCGGCCACGTCGTGGCCCTCGGAGCGATAGATGTGCACCAGGCCGTGGGTCGAGAGGGGCAGCCCGCGGTGGGTGGTCGTGGCATCGGTCGGTGTCATCGGTCCTCCCGGATCCGGCCCGGGGCGGATCTGCGGATCACCCAGCCCGCCATGGCCCAGCCGACGGCCGCGAGGACGA
>CAYPQR010000691.1:0-1799 GCA_964412865.1 uncultured Intrasporangiaceae bacterium | reverse complement strand
ACGCGACGTCTTCGACGCGGACGGGTCGATGGCCGTCTCGATGCGCTCCCGGACCCTCGCGGGCGCAGGGAGCGCCCCACGGCCGGGCGCACGACTCAGCTACTCACCAACCTCGGCCTACGGCGGAGACGTGAGAAGCGCCCACGGCATGGGAGTATCGAACTCACTGAGCACCTTGTCATTCGGGACCTACGGAAGCCACCCAGCGCTCCATGCGCCGGTTCCTCGCGTGGATGAAGTCCATTGTGTTCCGACGGTAATGCTCGTATTCGTCGACGGTCTTCGGGACGGCCGGGGAGTGGAAGTCGTTGAACGGGGTGAAGAACCTGACGGCACCTTCCGAGTCCAACAGGTCCTGCAGCAACCAGAAGTCGACGTATCCGGCGAAATCACCGAAGAGCGCAAAGAAGTCACCGTAGCGAGCGAGTGGCTCGGCGAATGGGCTCGGCTCACCCAGGTAGTGGCGGCGGATGCATTCCAGCGTGAGGTCGAAGCGGTCGGAGATCTTGCGGTTGAACCCGCGAGCGCCGTTGATCGTCATCTTGCCGTCCACGCGGCCTGCGGGCCACAGGACGAAACCGCCGATCGTGTAGGCGAGCGCGAAGAACTCGGCGATCACCTGCTCGTCGAGCTGTGCGATCAGCGGTTTCATCGCGATGTAGCGGGTGAACGTCGGAATGACCGCGTCGCTGGCCAACCACAGCTCATCGCCTTGCCCGTGATGGATGAGATACTTCCCGTCGCGACTGCTCTGAAGGTCGAATGAAGCCCCATCCGGCAGCGGTTTGCTCCACAATAGCTTGTGGTAGCGATGGAGGGTCGGGCTATGCGTGTCGGGATCCTTACCGCCGGCGTCGGTCTGCATGTCGAATGTCACGTCGAACACGCTCGAACTCATGCCTCGTCACCTCCGAGTGATGGGGATATCTTGCCCGGCCAATACCGAGTACTTCGCGGCCCCGGCACACCGACTTCACCGCTCACCCTGTGGTCAAACGTACAGGTCCACGTGCGTGCACTCGAGATTGTCGCGGCACCGATCGGCAGATGAAGCATCTGCCCACCCTCCCCCGATTTCCCGACTGCACAAGTTGACGCGTGGCGCTGCTCCCCGGATGCAATCCAACTGAACACGGTCTCGTCATCGAGAGTTTCGGCCCCACCCGTGGCCCGATATCGCGGCGGTGAGGCTCAATCGCCGGCGACGGCGCGCGCACGATGGGGCGCTGTCGGTGATCACTGACGGGCACTTTTCAAGGACAGCGCCGAACTCGCAGCCTCCGCCAGCGAGCGACAGCCGACGCACCGTCGCGATGCCTCTCGACGTCGATGACGACACCGCGCCAAACCGCCGTGATCGCGCCGTCCAGCGGAGCTGCAGACGCGGTGGCTCACCACCACGACCGGATCCGTGCGCTCGTGGCGAATCACCAAGCGCGAGACTCGCAGATACTCGGCCTGGTGGCGCCCGACAAGGACCACCCGGCTCGAACATCGACATCCTCGTCTCACTCGCCGAGGATGCCTCGATGCTGGACGAGGTAGGTCTTCGACCGAGCACCGAAATCCTCCAGGACAGCCCCGACCTCATCGGGATTCACTCGCGGCATGGCGCTACGCCGGCGTATGCCGCCGCGTGAGGCCTACCACTCTGAGGTTTGGGCGCGACGAGCGCGCAGAGCACCGAGACGCACTGGTCGCGAGCCAGTGTAGCCGGGTGATTCCGCCTGAGGCCGACGCCGACGCATGTCAGACCCCAATGCGAACATTCGTTCATGATTCGCATCGTCGGCAGGCTC
>CAYPQR010000690.1:0-1799 GCA_964412865.1 uncultured Intrasporangiaceae bacterium | reverse complement strand
GCTCGGCGAGGCGACCCAGCGCATCACGCAACTCGGGTGGCTCCTGCACCTCGAAATCGAGCGGGAATCCGACCAACCACCAGGCCAGCCGGTCGACGTCGTCCAGGCCGGTCGTGACGAGCGTCGCGCCGTCGGCGAGCGCCTCCGCATGACCCCAGCTGCCGACGTGCCCCGCCACCTCCTCCAGCGGTGCGGCCACGCGCAACCGCGCGGCATACCGCCACCCGCCCTGGCGCGAGCGCTTCAGGTAGGCCTCGGCATCCGGCGCCTCGCGCGGGGCGAAACGAAAAGTGCTCGCGCGCACCTCGTCCATCCGGTCGAGCCGGAAGATGCGCCAGTCGTCGCGGTCGAGGTCGAAACCGAAGAGATACCAGCGTCGCCCGGTCGCGACCAGCCGGTATGGCTCGACTCGCCGGCAACTGTGCGCCCCGTCGGCGGCGACGTAGTCGAAGCGAGCCTGCAGCGACCCGCGAATGGCCGAGGCCAGCTGCAACAGGTATGCCGGGTCCACGGGTGACGGGCGGTAGTCGACGGTGACCGTGGCCTCCTGCACCGCCGCCACCTGGGCCCGCAGTGCTCCGGGCAGCACCTGGTCGAGCTTGGCCATGGTGCGCACGGCCGCCTCGCCGACGCCGGCGACCGTGCCGTTCGCGGCGAGGCGCAGGCATACCGCCACCGCCACCGCCTCGTCCTGGTCGAGCAGCAGCGGCGGCAGCGAACGCCCGGCGCCCAGCTGATATCCCCCGCCGATGCCGCGGCTGGCCTGCACCGGGTAGCCGAGGTCGCGCAGTCGTTCCATGTCGCGCCGGATGCTGCGAGGGGTCACGCCCAGGCGTTCCGCGAGTTCCTCGCCGGTCCACACGCTCCGGGCCTGCAGCAAACCCAGCAGTCTGAGCAGTCGTGCCGTCGTCTCCACCATGACCGAACCCTCGCACAGACAGCGGACCGAGTCTGTCCTGAAGACGCACCAGGGTGAGGCCACCGACTACGAAGGGACGAACCCATGGCACTCCACGCACCGGTCCGGGACCGCGAGGGCGACCTGATCGCCGGATACACCACCCACCAACTCGACGCGATCCGCAACGCGGCGTTCGGGCTGACCGACGAGCAGGTGCGGCAACGCACCACGGCGAGTGAGCTCAGCATCGGCTCGGTCATCAAGCACACGACCCGCGGCACGGCACAGGCCCTGGAGCGGGTGCGGATGGCCCCGAAGCCACAGACCCAGATGCCCGGGAGTTTCCAGGAGGCGCTCGCCTCACACCTGGACACCTTCGACCCGCACGAGCCGATCGCCGACCTGCTGGCCGAGCTGGACGCCGTGCGCGCCGAGGTCGAGGAGGTGGTGCCGTCCCTCGATCTCGATCAGCGGGTGCCGGTCCCGCCGGGCGCACCGTGGTGGCCGCAGGATGTCGAATCGTGGCCTGTGCGCTGGGATCTGCTGCACTGGGTCGAGGAGCTGGCGCGGCACGCGGGTCACGCCGACATCATCCGCGAGCAACTGGACGGTGCCGTCGCGGGCCGTCTGCTGGCGGCAGCCGAGGGCTGGCCCAAGGGCGGCTGGATCGAGCCCTGGGAGCCCGCCGACACCGCGGCGCGGGCCACCAGCGCCTGACGCCTCCCGCCGAGTGGCCCACATACGCGCCGAGCGTCCTACATACAAGCGTCATGAAGTAGGCCGCTCGAGCAGTATGTGGGCCACTCGGCGGTCGCGGCGCGCATACAGGTGGGCGCCAGGTCGGCTCACGTAATGTGTGCGCTGTGATGCACACCCTCGGCCCGGACTTCATGGACCC
>CAYPQR010000689.1:0-1808 GCA_964412865.1 uncultured Intrasporangiaceae bacterium | reverse complement strand
AGCACGCGGCCGAGGACAAGAAGCGCCGCGAGGAGACCGAGGCTCGCAACACCGCCGAGCAGCTGGTCTACTCGACCGAGAAGTTCCTCTCCGACAGCGGCGACAAGGTGCCCGCCGACACCAAGAAGGAGGTCGAGGACGCCGTCGCCGACCTGAAGGCCGCGCTGAAGGACGAGAACACCACGGCCGAGGACATCTCCGCCAAGACCAACACGGTCAACGAGGTCTCCCAGAAGATGGGCGCCGCGATGTATGCCGCCACCCAGGCCGAGGGCGGGGACGCCGCCGGCCAGACGGGTGCCGAGGGCGAGGCCCCCGGCGCCGACACCGGTTCGGCCTCGAGCGACGACGACGTCGTCGACGCCGAGGTCGTGGATGACGACGAGAAGGACAGCAAGTGACCGACCCCGAGAACATGGCAGCGGCGGGCTCCGAGGAGGAGCCCGCCGGGCCGGTCATCCGCGACAAACGCCTGATCGACCCGGAGACGGGCGAGGTGCGTGAGCGCGCGGAACAGACCGAGCAGAGCAGTCCCGAGGCCGCAACGGAGCAGCCGTCCGCAGCGTCCGCCGATCAGGGGGAGCACCCCGACACGGTGCTCGCCTCGGAGCGGCTGGCCGACCTGCAACGGCTGCAGGCCGAATACGTCAACTACAAGAAGCGCGTCGACCGTGACCGGGAGAAGGAGCGCGAGGCCGCGGTCACCCGCTTCATCGAGTCGCTGTTGCCGGTGCTGGACGACATCCAGCTGGCGCAGCAGCACGGCGACCTGGAGGGCTCACCCTTCGAGAAGATCGCCGACAAGCTCGTCGCCGTGCTCGACAAGGCCGGCGTGGAGCGGTTCGGTGAGGTCGGTGAGCCGTTCGATCCGTCGCAGCACGAGGCCCTGATGCACATCGAGGCCGAGGTGCCCGAGGGTTCGGAGGGCACGACCATCGTGCAGGTCATGCAATCCGGGTATCGCCGTGGCGACGTGCTGCTTCGCGCCGCACGCGTGGCCGTCGCGGATCCGCAGTAGGTACATCATTTTCGTTATGAAGAAGGGAGGCGCGCATGGCTAGTCAAGACTGGCTGGAGAAGGACTTCTACGCGATCCTCGGCGTCCCCGAAGATGCTACCGATGCGGACATCAAGAAGGCCTACCGCAAGCTGGCCCGCAAGTGGCACCCCGACCAGAACCCGGGCGATGCCGCGGCGGAGCAGAAGTTCAAGGACATCGGCGAGGCCAATCAGGTGCTCTCCGACCCGGAGCAGCGCCAGCAATACGACTCCTTCCGTCAGATGGCCCGCGGCGGTGCACGATTCACCGCCGGGGGCCCTGGCGGGGGAGGAGCCGGCGGTGCGGGCTTCGAGGATCTCTTCGGTTCGATGTTCGGCGGCGGCGAGGGCGTGCGGTTCTCCACCGGCGGCCGCGGCGGCGCGCAGGGCATCAACCTCGAAGACATCCTGGGCAGCTTCGGTGGCGGCGGATCGCCGTTCGGCGGGTATGGCGCCACGCGCGGCCCGGTGCGCGGCGGCGACCTCGAGGCCAAGACGTCGCTCACCTTCCGGCAGGCCGTCGAGGGCGAGACCGTTGCGTTGCAGCTCGGCGACGGGCGCACCGTGAAGACCCGGATCCCCGCAGGCGTCAAGGACGGTCAGACGATTCGCGTGCGTGGCAAGGGCCAGCCGGGGGAGGCCGGAGCAGGAGACCTGCTGTTGCACATCAGCGTGCAGCCGCACCCGGTGTTCGGCCGCGACGGACGCAACCTCACCGTCGATCTGCCGGTCACGTTCGCCGAGGCCGCGCTCGGTGCGACGGTCGCCGT
>CAYPQR010000688.1:0-1832 GCA_964412865.1 uncultured Intrasporangiaceae bacterium | reverse complement strand
AGGACAGCACGGTCGGCCTCGTCGTCAAGGGCACCATGACGTGCGGCGACCTGCGCGGTGTCTGGAAGAAGGCCGTCGCCGACCCGGCGTTCGCCCACCATGGCAATCACAACCGGATCATGGTCGGTGACTGGACCTGCCGCGCACATCAGACCCGGCCCGTCCAGACCGGCTTCTGCGCCAAGGACTCCTACCGCGTCAAGTTCAAGGTCATCCATCGCTGAGGTCCGGATGACGGTCAGGTGGCGGCGCCGACCATCCGCAGTGCCATCCGCGCAAGATGGTCGGCCACCTGCGCCGGTGACCACGCGCCCGACCCGAGCGGCGGGCCGATCGACGGGTCGCGATACCAGCGGGCCACATCGACACCCATGCCGACGATGGCGTCGACGGTCATGCTGACCTCGTCACAGTCGAACACTCCGGCGTCCGCACCTGCCGCGACGACTGCCCGGAACTCGTGCTGGATGTCGTGCCTCAACGCGTCGATCCTGCTGCGATGCTCGTCGGACAGGGCTCCCAGTTCATAGTTGACGACGCGCGCCGTCGTATGACCTGCCGCGTGGGTGTGCACGAACACCCGCATCATCTGACGCAGCCGAGCGGCCGGCTCCTGCGCGGAGACCGCGCGCAGCCGGTGCAGGATGTCGAGGTGGCCGCCGAGCGAGATCTCGTAGAGCATCGCCTCCTTCGAGCGGTGATGCACATACACGGCGGCCGGGGACATGCCCGCCGCGGCGGAGATGTCACGCGTCGTCGTGCCGAAGAAGCCCTTCTCGGCGAACGCGTCCCGTGCCGCGTCGAGAAGTCGTGCGCGGGTCTCCTCGCCTCCGCGATCCTGCTGCGCCACGCCGCGCCTCCCGGCATTCGTCAAGATTGCTCCCGAACCATTGACGAGCATGGCGCATGATGCGACGCTGAGCAAGCGCTTAGTCAGTTCGTCGAAAGGCCCACCATGCCCCGCAACATCTATTCCGACGACCACGAGGCCCTGCGCGAGACGGCACGACAATTCGTCGAGCGCACGCTGCGTCCGCGCGCCGACCAGATGCTGAAGGCCAAGACGATCGAGCGCGACATCTGGCGCGAGGCCGGCGCTCAGGGTCTCCTGGCGCTGGAGATTCCCGAGGAGTATGGCGGCGCGGGCTCCCCGGACTACCGCTTCAATGCCGTCATTGCCGAGGAGATGGCCAAGTTCAATGCCGCGGTCGCGTCGTGCTTCGGCATCCACTCGGACGTGTGCCCGCCCTACATCGTCGACCTCGGGACGGACGAGCAAAAGGCGCGCTGGCTGCCGGGGATGGCGACCGGCGAGAAGATCTGCGCCATCGCCATGACGGAGCCTTCCGGCGGATCCGACCTCGCGGCCCTCAAGACGACGGCCGTGCGTCATGGAGATCACTGGATCATCAATGGGGCGAAGACGTTCATCACCAACGGTTTCCAGGGGGACCTGGTCATCGTCGCCGCTCGCACCGACCCGAGCAAGGGTGCTCGCGGCATCACCCTGTTCGTCGTCGAGGACGGCATGGAGGGGTTCGCGCGCGGCCGCAAACTCGACAAGGTCGGGCAGCAGGAGTCCGACACTGCCGAGCTGTTCTTCGACGATCTGCGCGTGAGCGATGCGCAGCGTCTGGGCGACGAGGGCATGGGATTCATCTCGATGATGCAACGGCTGCCCCAGGAGCGCGTGGGCGCCGGAGTGTCGAACATCGCCCACGTGAGCCAGATCCTGAGTGAGACCATCGAGTATGTGAAGGAGCGACAGGCATTCGGGCAGCCGATCGGGTCGTTCCAGCACAACAAGTTCAAGCTGGCCGAGATGGTGACCC
>CAYPQR010000687.1:0-1838 GCA_964412865.1 uncultured Intrasporangiaceae bacterium | reverse complement strand
ACAAGGTGCCCAACACCTCGGCCACGTCGGCGAGCACGGGTGCCGACCTCAACGGCGGCGCGGTCAAGAACGCCTGCGAGCAGATCCGTGACCGGCTGGCGGTCGTGGCCGCCGGGATCCTGGGGGTGCCGCCGGCGGACGTCCGCTTCGGCGACGGCCACGTGCGTGGTCTGAACAGCCGCCGTGAGCCGCTCACCTGGGAGGAGCTCGTGCGCACGGCATACGTCCAACGAGTGCACCTGTCGGCATCCGGCTTCTACCGCACGGAAGGGCTGGAGTGGAACGAGGAGACCTATCAGGGCTCGCCGTTCAAGTATTTCGCCTACGGCGCGGCCGTGGCCGAGGTCGAGGTGGACGGGTTCACCGGTGCCTATCGCACCAGACGTGTCGACATCGTCCACGACGTCGGCGACAGCCTGTCGCCGCTGGTCGACCTCGGTCAGATCGAAGGTGCCTTCGTGCAGGGTGCCGGCTGGCTGACGCTGGAGGATCAGCGGTGGGACGCCGGCGACGGCCCGGGCCGTGGGAGATTCACGACCCAGGCGGCGAGCACCTACAAACTGCCGAGCTTCTCGGAGATGCCGGAGGAGTTCAACGTCACGATGCTCCAGGACGCCGCCGAAGAAGGAGTCGTCTACGGCGGCAAGGCGGTCGGCGAACCGCCGCTGATGCTGCCCTTCTGCGTCCGTGAAGCGCTGCGCGCCGCGGCCGCGGCCTTCGGGCCGGAGGGTGGCAGTGTCGAGTTGGCCTCACCGGCCACGCCGGAGGCCGTCTTCTGGGCGGTTGAGTCGGCGAAAAGCACCGTGCCTCAAGAAGGTTCGGATAAGGTGAACGCTGCGCCCGCGCTTGCCGCGCATCGCTAGCGAACAACGCGTGGCCGGTGCGGGCCCACCCACGGTGCGCACCGGCCACGAAACCACTGTGCGGTCCTCGCTGCGCAGTCAGAGGATCATCAAAGATCGAGTCTGCAGGAGGACTCATGTCGTTAACCGTGTCCCAAGATCGAAAGCGACGGTTCGTCCCGGCGACGAGCACTCACCCCGTCGACGAGGTGCTCCCTGCCGGGAGGCTGTTCACACTCGGTGTGCAGCATCTGTTCATCATGTATGCGGCCGCCGTCGCCGTGCCGCTGATCGTCGGCGGAACGCTCGGCCTCTCGAAGACCACGATCGCCGTGCTGGTCAGTGCCGACCTGTTGACGTCGGGGATCTTCACCGTCATCCAGGCTGTCGGCATCAGCAAGATCTTCGGTGTGCGGCTTCCGGTCGTGACCGGTGCGACCTTCACCGTGCTGTCGCCGATGATCATCATCGCATCGTCCTACGCCGACACCGGATACGGCATGCAGGTGGTCTATGGAGCGATGATCTGCTCCGGTGTGTTCGGGCTGCTGATCGCGAAGCCGTTCTCCCGGCTGATCAAGTTCTTCCCGCCGCTGGTCGCCGGCACCGTGATCACCATCATCGGGCTGTCGCTGATCGGCGCCGACGTGGGCCTGATCGCGGGTGACGACGCGACCGCCAAGGACTACGGCCAGGTGTCGCACATCGTCCTCGCGGCCGTCGTCGTGCTGATCATCCTGGTGATCTCGCGGGCCTTCAAGGGCTTCATCAACCAGATCGCGGTGCTGCTGTCGCTGATCATCGGCACGATCATCGCGGGTTTCATGGGCCTGACCGACTTCTCGGTCGTGGGCAGCGAGAACTGGGTCGGATTCAGTGGTTTCCTCCACTTCGGCCCGCCGAAATTCCAGGCCGCTGCCATCATCTCGATGTGCATCGTGATGCTGGTCACCTACACCGAGTCGACGGCCGACATGATCGCCGTCTCCGAGATGG
>CAYPQR010000686.1:0-1839 GCA_964412865.1 uncultured Intrasporangiaceae bacterium | reverse complement strand
CGGGTGGCTCGGCTACTTCACCGTGATGCGCAGGATCCGGTCGTCGCCGTCGTGCGGCGTGCCTCGGCCGTCGGTGTTCGACGTGCCCACCCACAGGCTGCCGTCGGGGGCGGTCACGGCGGCGCGCAGACGCCCGTACCGGCCCTCGAATCGCGCCTTCGGTGCGCGGGTGCCGGTGCCCTGCAGCGGCACCTGCCACAGCCGCTCGCCGCGCAGGGACGCCAGCCAGGCCGACCCCCGCCAGATCGCCAAGCCGCTCGGTGAAGCATCCGGAGTGCGCCAGACGCGTTTGGGCGCGACGAAGTCCGGATCGTCCGAGGGCCCCTCGACCCGCGGCCAGCCGTAGTTGCCACCCTTGGTGATCAGGTTGAGCTCGTCCCAGGTGTTTTCGCCGAACTCGCTCTCCCACAGCCGGCCGGACCGATCGAATGCCAGCCCCTCGATGTTGCGGTGCCCGTAGCTGTAGACCCGTGGTGCGTCGGCGAACGGATTGCCCGGTGCGGGATCGCCGTCGGGCTTCATTCGTAGGATCTTGCCGCCGAGGTAGCCCAGACGCTGCGCGCCGGGATGGTCCATGGCGTCGCCCGTGCCCGCATACAGCATGCCGTCCGGACCGAACACCAGCGCACCGCCGTTGTGGAACGGCCCCCGCGGTATGCCCGTCAGGATGTCGCGCTGACCACCCAATTCGCCGTGGCGGTAGGTGACTTCGGCGATGCGGTTGTCACTCTCGGCGGAGTAGAAGACGTAGATGCGGTGATCACGGGTGAAGTGCGGCGACACCGCGATGCCGAGCAGACCGGCCTCGGCCCCGGGGACGACACCGTCGATCGTGCCCACGCGAGTCTTCTTGTGCGACGGGCTGATCGCATAGATCCTCGCATCGTCGCGGTCGGTCATCAGCGCGCTCCCGTCGGGCAGGAAGTCGATGCCCCACGGCGTATGCAGGTCGGTCACCACGGTCTCGACGCCGACGTCGTCCGCGGTCGACAACGCGCCCGACCCGGCCTGCCGGGTCGGCGCCGACGTCGCAGTGGCTCCGGGCGGGGGCGTAACCGTCCGGGTGATGCGGCCGTCACCCGGCGTCGACGTGTCGGTGGCCTCGTCCGTGGGTCCTCCCGAGCACGCGGCGAGGGCACACCCCACGACGACGAGGGCGAGCGCGGGTCTGGTGGCGCGCGACATACGCCATGGTAAGCATCGATCAGGCGTCGTAGTCGAGCCTGACCTCGTCGGTGACCGGGTGGGACTGGCACGCGAGCACGATGCCCGCCTCGACCTCCTCGGGCTCCAGCGCGTAGTTGCGGTCCATCGTCACCTCGCCCTCGACGACCCGCGCCCTGCAGGTGCCGCAGACGCCGCCGGTGCAACTGAACGGCGCATCCGGCCGCTCGCGCAGCGTTGCCGCCAGGATCGTCTCCTGCCTGCTCGGCATCTCGACACGAGTGGTGCGACCGTCGAGATTGACGGTGACGACGGCCTCCGGCGGCCCGCCCGACTTCTCCGGGAACGACGGCGGCGGCTTGCCGACCTCGTCGACATGGAAGATCTCGTAATGCACGTGCTTCTGGTCGACCCCGCGCTCCTCCAGGAGTGCCCGCGCGTCCTCGACCATCCCGAACGGGCCGCACAGGTACCACTCGTCGACGGTCTCGATCGGCAGCAGTGTGGCAACGAATCGCTCGAGCTTCTCGCGGTCGATGCGGCCGTTGAAGAGTTCGACGTCCTGGGGCTCCCGCGACAGCACATGGATCAGGTGGAACCGCCCGGGATGGCTGTTCTTCAGATCCTCCAGCTCCTCCAGGAACATCACACTGTCGGTGCGCCGGTTGCCGAAGA
>CAYPQR010000685.1:0-1841 GCA_964412865.1 uncultured Intrasporangiaceae bacterium | reverse complement strand
GTCGGGTCGGATGTGGGCGCTGTATCTCGGCGGATTCCTCGGCCCGTTCGGCGGGGGCATCACGGCCACGATGCTGCCCGAGATGGCCCGCGGCCTGCACACCGACGTCGACTCGGCGGGCCTGAGCATCACCACCTACATGATCCCGTTCGCGGTGGTCATGCTCGTCTCCGGTTCGCTCGCCGAGCGGTGGGGGCGCGAGCGCACTCTGCGCGTCGCGTATGCGGCCTACATCGTGGCGTCCCTGGCGGTCGCGGTCGCTCCGACGCTCGGAATCATGCTCGCATCGCGCGGTCTGCAGGGCGCGGCCAACGCGTTCACGACGCCGGTGCTGATCGCGGTGCTGTCCGACATGGTGCCGGTGGCGACGCTCGGTCGCACGCTGGGCCTGTTCGGTGCGTTCCAGGCCGCGGGGCAGGCGTTCTCGCCGTTCGTCGGGGGAGTGTCGGCGCAGGTCGGCTGGCGCTGGGGGTTCGTCGCCTCGGCGGTCATGGCAGCCGTGTTGCTCGCGACGACTCCGGTGCCGCACACCAGCAGACGGATGCTCGGCAAGCCGAACGTGCGCAGCGTGCTGCGGCCGGGCGTGCTCGTCGGGGCGGGAGCCGCGGCCTTCGCCTACCTGACCAGCATGGGTATGACGGTGCTCGGCGCGCTCGCGGCCACCGACTCGTTCGGCGCCGGGCCGACCCTGCGCGGCCTGGTCGTCGCGGCCTACGGCGTCGCCGGGCTGCTCGCCGGGCCGTGGGTCGGCAGACTGCTCGACACCGTGGGGATGCGGCTGGTCGGCATGCTGCTCGGGCTGTGCATGGCGGCGGCCGCGGTGATCTGCGGCGTCGCGCCGATGCTGGCGGTGCTCGTGGCCGGCCTGCTCATCGGAGGCGCGGCCAACACCGGTGTGCGCGCGACGACCACGATGCTCGCCGTGCGCACCTCCCCGGACAACCGGGGCGGCGCCACGTCATTCGTGCTCGCTTTCCAGTTCGTCGGCGCCGCAATCGCTCCGGCGCTCTGGTTGCCGTTGTATGCCGATCACGGCGAGGCGATCCTCGCCATCGCGGGCGTCGGTGCGGTGGTCGCGGCAGGGCTGCTCGCAATGGCGCCATTGCCCCGCCATACCCAGGAGCAGGCGGCGTAAGGGCGACCTGGCCGGCGCGTCAGGTGTCCGCTACTCGTCGAAGTCGTCCACGTCCTCGCCCTGCGCGGCCAGCGTCGCCGGGTGCACCATCAGCGGCAGCATCCGCCGGTGTCCCGCCTTGCGCACGAGGCGCACCTGCTCGAGGTGGTCCTCGCACCGCTCGGCGAGCTCCTCGTATGCGGCGTCGCCCATGAGGTGTCGCAGTTCGCCCTCGTTGGACAGATAGACCGGCTGCTTGCCGACGTGCGCCTCGGGGTTGGCGGAGCAGTACCAGTCGAGGTCGTGTCCACCGGGACCCCAACCGCGGCGGTCGTATTCGGCGATAGTGATCTCCAGGTACGACGTGTCGTCGGGCAGCTCGACCGTGCGGTAGGTGCGCCGGATCGGCAGCTGCCAGCACACCTCCGGCTTCACCTCGTGTGGTTCGACGCCGATGCGCAGCGCGTGCTGGTGCAGGGCGCACCCGTCGCCGGCGGGGAACCCGGGGCGGTTCAAGAAGATGCAGGCGCCGTCGACGACCCGGGTCTTGGTGTCGCCGTCCTCCTTCTCGCGCCAGCCCTGCTTCGAGTGACCCTCGTCGTAGTACTGCCACTCGTCGGGACCGAGCTCCTTGACCCAGCGCTTCACGTTCTTGACGTCGTCCTTCTCGGTGAAGTGCGCGCCGAGGGTGCAGCAGCCGTCATAGGGCCGGTCGGCATAGATGCCC
>CAYPQR010000684.1:0-1848 GCA_964412865.1 uncultured Intrasporangiaceae bacterium | reverse complement strand
CCTCGAGGTCGCCGACCTCATCGTCGCCTCGCCCGCCCAGCTCAGCGGCGGCGAAGTGAACCGCCTCACCTCCCGGCTGCGCAGTCGCCGCTCGACGCTGATCGTCACGGGTCACTGGCCGCGCGCGACCACGATGACCGTCACCACCGTGCAATGGGAGGGGCTCGGTCAGGGCCATGGCGCGATCCTGAGGCGCAAGCTGCGCCTCGACATCACCGAGCGCGGGCGGCAGCGCAGCATCCAGCTCACCCTCCCGGCGACGTCATGACGACCTCGCCGGATCGCCCATCCCCTGGCGGCTCCGCGACCCGGGTGATGATGCTGTGGTGCCCCGGGTGGCCGGTGCGTGCCGCGGCCTGCGACGCCGACCCGCTGATCCTCGTGGCACGCGGCAAGGTCGTCGCCTGCTCCGACTCGGCCGGCGAGCAGGGCGTCTCCCCCGGGCAGCGCATCCGGGAGGCGCAGTTGCGCTGTCCCGAGGCCACCGTGCGACCGCATGATCCGCTCCAGGAGGAGCGCGCCTTCGCCTCCGTCCTGCGCGCCATCGAGTCGGTCGTGCCAGGTGTGCACCCGGTCCGCCCCGGCCTGGCCGCCGTGCGCGCCCAAGGCGCCCGGCGGTTCTACGGCAGCGAACATCTCGCGGCGCAGGCGCTGCTGCACCGGGTGCACGACCACACCGGCGCAGACGCGCGGGTCGCCGTCGCCGACGGACTCTTCGCCGCCGAGCACGCCGCCTACACCACCAGTGCCGAGTCTCCCCTGGCGATGATCCACCCGGGCGACTCCAAGGTTTTCCTCGATCGTCTGCCGGTGGAGGTGCTCACCGACCAGTTGTCCGAGTCCACTCGTATGCCGATGCTCCTACGCCGCATGGGTATTCGCCACCTCGCCGATCTGGCACGGCTGCGGCGTGCCGAAGTGCACTCCAGGTTCGGCTCCGACGGCCTGCGCGCCCATCGGCTCTCCTGCGGAGAGGACGTCGAGATGTTCCGCCCCCGGCAGGCGCCCCAGGATCTCAGCGTCCGGGTCGACCTGGAAGAGGGCGCGATCATCGCCGAGCACGTGCTCGCGCAGTGCGCCGAGCAGATCGCTGAGTTCGTCCAGGCGCTGACACGACAATCACTGGTATGCCACGAGATCCAGCTCACCGTCACCACGTTCGCCGGAGCCACGCATACGCGCCGCTGGCGCCACCCATGGCATTTCGAGACGACCGATCTGCTCGACCGCCTGAGCTGGCAGCTTCGCGACGTCGAGGGGTCCGGCAGTGACGGCGTCGCGCAGGTGTGTCTCGAACCCACCGAGATCGCCTCTGCCGCAGGGGGAGCCGTCAGCCTCTGGGGAGACCGGCCCGACGACCGGGTGAAGCAGGCCCTGGCCGGTCTGCAAAAGGCACTGGGCCATCGGGGCGTGCTCGCCTCGGCCGTCGCCGGAGGGCGGTTGCTCGACGAACGCCGCGTGCTGCGTCCCTGGGGCGACGCGCTTCCCTCTCCTCGGGAACGCCGCCTCGACCAGCCCTGGCCCGGCACACTGCCCGGGCCGCCCCCGGCGACAGTCTTCACCGATCCCGCACCCGTCGAGGTGCTGACCGCGGCCGAGCAGCCGGCCTACGTCACTCCACGTGGTGAGGTCTCCGGCGCACCCGCCCTGCTGCGGATTCCCGGAGGCATCGGCCGCGGTGGTCGCATCACCGCGTGGGCCGGCCCCTGGCCGGTGCAGCAACGCTGGTGGCGCGCCCCGGCATCCCGGCTCGACCGGCTGCAACTGGTCGACGAGCGCCACCAGGCCTGGCTCGTGCTCTCCGAGGCCGGGCACTGGCGAGCCGAGGCCCGCTATGACTGAACCGCC
>CAYPQR010000683.1:0-1850 GCA_964412865.1 uncultured Intrasporangiaceae bacterium | reverse complement strand
CTTCCCGACCGGTTGCGAGACCGGCCCTTCACCGTCGCCCACGCCCGTGCCCACGGGGTGACCCCGGGCCGGCTGGCGGCCGACGACCTGCAGCGTCCGACCCCAGGCGTGCGCAGCACAGTGCCCTTACTCAGCACACTCGACCGTGCGCGCGCCTACGGCCTGGTCATGCCGGACGACGCGATGTACAGCCACCAGACCTCCGCCGATCTGCTCCAGCTGCCGATGCCGAGCCGGCTGCGGGGCGGGCCCCTCCACATCAGCACCCGCAGCTCCGGGCCCGTCGTGCGCCGTAAGGGCGTCGTGGGTCATCGCGGCAGTGAGGGCAAGCGCCGCCTGCTGGTGCATGGACTGCCGGTCGCCGCTCCCGAGGACACGCTGATCGACCTCGCCCCGGTCCTGGATGTCGACGCACTCGTGCAGCTCGGCGACGCGATCCTGGCCAGGGCTCCGGAATACACGGAGCATGTCGCCGAGGCGGTCGTGCGGCGACGTGGCGCACGAGGCATGCGCCGGGTGCGGGCGGCGATGGAACTGATGCGTCTCGGCAGCGCGTCACCGATGGAGACGGTATGCAGGCTGCGGATGATGCGCTATGGCCTGCCGGCGCCGCTGCTCAACCACGACATCTACGACGAACACGGCCAGTGGATCGCCTGTGTCGACTTCTGCTGGCCGGCACGCCGTGTGGTCGTCGAGTATGACGGGGAGGTCCATTCCGACCCTGCTCAGCGCAAGGCGGATGCGACACGGCGCCGGCAGCTGACGCTCGCGGGCTGGACCGTGGTCGTGCTGACCTCCGCCGACGTGCTGCGCAGTGACAACTGGCTCGCCGACGTGCGCGCCCTTCTGAGCTGAGGGATCCGCGAGATCGCACTTCTCGGCCCATTCCGCTCGCGAGAGCGCGATTCCTGGCCCCATTCGGCGTCTTAGGGCCAGGAATCGCGACGTCGCGCAGTGGTGAGGCGAGAAAATGCGACGCCGGCGGAGGCGTCAGAGTTCGCCGATCAGCTCCGTCGCGACGGTGGCGTCGTGGAAGTCGATGTCGCCGCTCGGCAGGTGCTGGACCCGCTCGTGCCCCTTGCCCGCGACGACGACCACGTCACCCTTGCGCGCCTCCTGCAGCGCCTGCCGGATCGCCTCGCGGCGGTCGATCACCACGCGGGTGTCGGACGGATCCGCTCCGCGCATGACCTCCTCGGCGATCGCGGTCGGGTCCTCGGAGTATGCGTCGTCGGTCGTCACGATGCTGACGTCGGCCAGCTCCGAGGCGACCGCCCCCATGAGCGGCCGCTTGGCCGGGTCACGGTCTCCGGCCGCGCCGAACACACAGATCAGCCGGGCGTCGTCGCTGTGACCGCGGGCGACCTCCCGGGCCACCTCGAGCACGGCGCGCAGTCCGATCTCGGTGTGGGCGTAGTCGACGACGACCTCGAACCCGCGCTCGACGGCGGCCGGCACGCGCTCGAATCGGCCCGGCACCTGGCCCATCCGCGCGACCGCGCGCACGAGGGTGTCGGGGTCCATGCCGGTCTCCAGCGCCACGGCCGACGCGCCGGCGACGTTGTGCACGTTGTAGTCGCCGAGCAGCGGGGTCTCCAGGTCGATCGCCCCGTGGTGCGTGGTCGCGAGCGTGAACCGGGTGCGCCCGCCGTCGCGTCGCACCCGGCTGATGTGGAAGTCGACGTCGTCGCTCTCGCCGAACATGTAGGTGCCGGCGATCTCGTGGGCGATGCGGCGGCCCGCGGTGTCGTCGCCGTTGGTGACCTTCGGACCCTTCGTCCACTCGAAGAGTTTGCGCTTGGTGCGGTAGTAGTTCTCCATCGTCCCGTGCAGGTCGAGGTGGTCAC
>CAYPQR010000682.1:0-1850 GCA_964412865.1 uncultured Intrasporangiaceae bacterium | reverse complement strand
CCGTGCAGATGACGCATCATGCCCCAGGCAACCGGACCGAGGATCACCATGGCCGCGCCGATGAGGCCGACCGCGACCGACGGCACGCCCAGCATCGTGATGCCGGTCAGGCTGAGCACCAGCACGATGCCGCGGCGCACCACCGACTGGGAGGCGAACGCGGCCAGGCGGGCACCGAGCATGGTGCCGGGCGTCGCCCCGATGACCAGCGGGATGAGCACGTCCCAGTCGACGCCCGAGACGATGATGTGGCCGATCGCGGCCGCGACGACCAGCGGGATCGCCTGCAGCAGGTCGGTGCCGACCAGCTTGACCGCCGACAGCGCGGGATACATCAGCAGCATCGACACCATGATCAGGGACCCGGAACCGACACTGGTGACCCCGACGAGCAGGCCGCCGAGGCCGCCGATCAGCACGGTCGGCACCGGGCGGATGACGGTCTCCGTGACGATGGGCCCGCCCTTGATGTTGCGGACGAACTGCAGATACATCCGGGTGACATAGGTGAGGGCCGTCAGCAGCAGGGTGGCGCCGATGACCGTCTTGAGGACGTCCTCCTGCGTCTCCGAGGTGCCGAGCAGCCCGGTGATCCACGAGCCGACGAGCGCCATCGGCACCGACCCGAGGATCAGCCACTTGACCAGTGCCAGATTGGGTGAGCCGTGACGCAGATGGACGAACGCGCCGGCGCTCTTGCTCAGGGCGGCCGAGACCAGGTCGTTGGCGACGGCGGCCGTCGGGGGGACCCCGAGGAAGATCAGCGCCGGTGTCATCAGTGCGCCGCCGCCCATGCCGGTCAGCCCGACGACGATCCCGACGCAGAACGCGACGACCAGCACCTGGATGGCGCCGGAGGCGATGAGGTCAGCCACGGTCGCCGGCTCCCGGCGGCACATGCTCGCCGAGCAGCGCGAGCACCTGGTCGCGCGCCTCCTCCTCGGTGAGGACCTCGGTGTCGAGGGTCAGATCGGCGTCGTCCGGCTCCTCGTACGGAGCGCTGATGCCGGTGAAGTCCGGGATGTCACCCGCGCGCGCCTTCGCATACAGCCCCTTGCGGTCGCGGCGCTCGCACTCCTCGAGCGAGGTGGAGACGTGCACCAGCACGAACCGGCCGCCTCGTTCGTGCACCATCTGGCGGACCGCCTTGCGTGTGGCGTCATACGGCGCGATGGGGCTGCAGATCGACAGGCCGCCGTGGTGGGCGATCTGCGCGGCGACCCAGCCGATGCGCCGGATGTTGGTCTCCCGGTCGGCGGGGGAGAACCCCAGGCCGGCCGACAGGTTGCGCCGCACGACGTCCCCGTCGAGCAGCGTGACGGGCCGCCCCTCGCCCTCGAGGATGCTGTCGCGGACGGCGCGTGCCACCGTCGACTTGCCGGAGCCGGACAGGCCGGTGAAGAACACGACGAGCCCGCCGCTGCCCTCGTCGCCGTGGTGGGGTGCGGCAGCCAGTCTGCGCACGGTGCCGTCGGTGTATGCGGCGGCGACCTCCTCGAGCAGGCCGGGCTCCTCGGCCGCCCGTTGCGCACTCATCGGCACGGCGATCACCCGTGCGTGCTGCCGGGCTTCGGCCACCTGCACGGCCGACCGGATGGTCGCGAGCGCCGTGGCACCGGGGTCGACGGACGGGCCGACCAGCACCAGGAGCAGCAGCGGTTGCTCGGCCGAGTGATCGGTCAGGTCGACCGCGCGCAGCGGACGGTCGACCAGCACCGCGTCCGGGTCCGGGCCGGCGAGCTGACGGGTCTCGGCGGGGGAGAGATACAGGTCCTCGAACGGGCGAGGGGAGAGTGCGCCGGTCCAGTCGGGCTCGGCCGCGAGCGAGATGACATCGCTCACCCGGTCGC
>CAYPQR010000681.1:0-1852 GCA_964412865.1 uncultured Intrasporangiaceae bacterium | reverse complement strand
CGCGAGGGTTGCCGGCCAGCAAGCCGGGGCTTGAACACTGGCACTCATAACCGTGCCTTATACGCTAAGTGGTCGGACCGGTGTCGTCAAACTCGGGTCAGTATCTGAGCGCGTGGCGTCGCGAGGGGGTACACCTCCGTCGATCGGAGAGAGAATGCGGGCAGCGCCGGTCCGCGGGCCGCACTCTGACCACCGATCGGAGGAAGAATGCGGACGCCGGGCGTGTGTCAGTGCAGGGCCGACTCGTGCTGCGCGTGCGTGTCGGGCTCGAGCTGGAATGTGGAGTGCTCGACGTCGAAGTGGCCGGTGAGGCATTCCTGCAGCTCGTCGAGCAGCCGTGGCGCGTGGTCGTCGACGAAGCAGTGCCGATGGACCACGATGTGCGCCGAGAGCGTGGGCAGCCCCGAGGTCACGGTCCATACGTGCAGGTCGTGGACGTCACGGACGTGCTCGTTGGCCAGGAGGTGCCGCTTCACCGCGTCGAGGTCGACGTCCTGCGGCGCCGCCTCCAGCAGGATGCGGCCGGAATCGCGCAGCAGCCCCCATGCGGCGCGCACCATCAGCGCGACCACGATCAACGTGGCGACCGGGTCGGCCCGCTCCCACCCGGTCGTCACGATCACCAGGCCGGCGGCGAGCGTGCCGATGAAGCCGAAGAGGTCGGTCAGGATGTGCTGGTAGGCGCCCTCGATGTTGAGGCTGGCACGGTTGGCGCGGGCGAGCATCCAGGTGGCGACGAGGTTGACGGCGACGCCGAGCACGGCGACCGCGATGACGGGCGCGCCCTCGACCGTCGGGGGGTGGATCAGCCGACGGATCGCCTCGGCGAGCAGCACGCCGCCGACGACGAGCAGCGTGACGCCGTTGACGGCGGCCGAGACGATTTCGGCGCGGCCGAGGCCGAACGTCCACTTGCTCGTGGCGGGCTTCGCGGCGAGCCGGATCGCCCAGAGGGCACCGAGCAGAGCCCCCGCGTCGCTGAGCATGTGGCCGGCATCCGACAGCAGGGCCAGCGACCCCGACCAGATGGCGACGACCACCTCGACCACCATGAAGGCGATGATCAGGCCGAGCGCGGACCAGAGGTAGCGCCGGTCGGCGTCGACGCGGACGCCGTGGTCGTGGCCCGCGTGCGCGTCAGCCATGGGCGGCCTCCTCGCATACGTCGATGGTCGCGCAGTCTCCTCCGACGGCCAGCACGACACCCAGCAGGTCGCCCAGGGCGTGACTGAGCCGGGGATCGGCGAGCTCGTAGCGCATCCGCCGCCCCTCCGGCTGCGCCACGACGAGGCCGCAGCCGCGCAGGCAGGTCAGGTGATTGGAGAGCGACTGGCGCGAAACACCCAGCAGAGCAGCCATTTCGCTCGGGTATGCCGGCGCGTCGCGCAGGGTCAGCAGCACCCGGGCACGCGTGGGATCCGCCAGCGCGTGCCCGAATCGGGCGAGCACGGAGACGTCCGTGTCGGGACGGCTGTCCATGTCTCAATTGTACAGCCGTCAATGTACTCACGGAATGGTCGCCGGGCCGCTCGCGCGTGAGTGCTCGGGGCGGGAGTCAGGCGCGGCGCCACGACAGCGCGGCATCCCCGTCGCCCCGCGTCTCCCATCGCTGCGGCGCGCCGGAGACCTCGAGGATGTCGCTCAGCCACCACGTCTGATCGGGATCCCAGCCGGTGAGCACTGTGGCGACCTCGTCGGAGACGGCCACGGCATACGTCGCGGTCGTCAGGTAGCCGGCGACACTCAGATGGATCGCATCCCAGTCGCGCGACACGGCGACGTAGTCGGGCAGGTGCCACACGCCGTCGCGGCCGGTCACTCTGAACCAGTCGTGCCGCCGCGACCAGGTGGC
>CAYPQR010000680.1:0-1853 GCA_964412865.1 uncultured Intrasporangiaceae bacterium | reverse complement strand
AGTTGTCGTTGTGCGACTCCGCCGCGAAGTGGACCACCAGGTCGCAGTCGCGCACGACGCTCTCGACCGTGGCGGCATCGGCGACGTCCCCCTCGACGACACGCACCCCCGGCAGGCCGTCGAGGGAGGCGCGGTTGCCGGCATACGTGAACCGGTCGAGCACCGTCACTTCGGTGTCGGGCCGGGTGGCCACGGTGCGGTGCACGAAGTTGCTGCCGATGAAGCCGGCGCCGCCGGTGACGAGGATTCGCACGGCTCGACCATATCCGGTCGCGGGCTCGGGGATTCGCGATCTTGCGCGACGGGGAGGGCTCTCGCACATGCCCGCCTGGTGCCTCCCCGACACCGTTAGGGTGAACGATCATGAAGGGGATCGTGCTGGCCGGCGGCTCGGGCACCAGACTGCATCCGATCACGCAGGCGATCAGCAAACAGTTGATGCCGGTCTATGACAAGCCGATGATCTACTACCCGCTGTCGACGCTGATGATGGCCGGCATCCGCGAGATCCTGGTGATCACCACGCCGGTCGACCACGACCAGTTCCGCCGGCTGCTCGGGGACGGGTCGCAGTGGGGCATCGAGCTGACGTATGCCGTGCAGCCCAAACCCGAGGGTCTCGCGCAGGCCTTCGTGATCGGCGCCGAATTCATCGGTGACGACGCCGTGGCGCTGGTGCTCGGCGACAACATCTTCTTCGGCACCGGTGTCGGCACGGCATTGCGCGGTCACGCCGACGTGAGCGGTGGGATGGTGTTCGCCCACCACGTCACCAACCCGTCGGCCTACGGCGTGGTCGAGTTCGACGACAGCGGTTGCGTCCTGTCGATCGAGGAGAAGCCCGATCGCCCGAAGTCGAACTATGCGGTGCCCGGCCTCTACTTCTATGACAACGACGTGGTCGACATCGCCTCGCGCCTGGTGCCGAGCGCCCGCGGCGAGCTGGAGATCACCGATGTCAACAACGCCTACCTCGCCGGGGGACGGCTTCGGGTGCAGGTGCTGCCCCGAGGCACCGCATGGTTCGACACCGGCACCTTCCACGGATTGATGTCGGCGACGCAGTTCGTGCATTCCGTGCAGGAGCAGCAGTCGCTGATGATCGGCTGTGTCGAGGAGGTCGCGTGGCGCAACGGGTGGCTCAGCGACGCCGAGCTGGCGCGGCACGGCGACGCCCTGATCAAGAGCGGCTACGGCGCCTACCTGCACCGGCTGCTGGAACAGCAGGTGTATTGATGCGGATCGAGCCGATGTCCATCGCCGGCGCCCATGTGGTGACGCCGCGCCAGTTCGCCGACCACCGGGGCGTCTTCCTCGAGGGGTTCCGGGCCGACCTGCTGGCCGAGCACATCGGTCACCGGATGACCGTGGTGCAGGACAACGTGTCGGTGTCGTCGCGCGGGACGGTGCGCGGCGTGCACTTCGCCGATGTGCCGCCCGGTCAGGCGAAATACATCACCGCCGTGAGCGGCTCGCTGCTGGACTATGTCGTCGACCTGCGCGTCGGGTCCCCGACCTTCGGCCGCTGGGAGTCGGTGCTGCTCGACACCGTCGACCGCCGAGCGGTCTATCTGTGCGAGGGGCTCGGACACGCGTTCTGCGCGCTCGAGGACCACACGACGGCCGTGTATCTGTGTTCGGCGGCCTACAACCCCGCGGGCGAGCACGGCGTCCACCCGCTCGACCCCGACCTGGGCCTCACGCTTCCCGAGGACCTCGACGTGACCCTGTCGGAGAAGGACGAACGGGCCCCGTCCCTGGCACAGGCCCGCGCGTCGGGGTTGTTGCCGACGTGGCAGGAATGCCAGGATTGGCAGGACTCGTTGCGGCGCGGTTGACGATTTGGTGCAGCA
>CAYPQR010000679.1:0-1857 GCA_964412865.1 uncultured Intrasporangiaceae bacterium | reverse complement strand
TCCTCCACCTCGCCGGAAAACGCGACGAGCGCCTTGATGGGCAGATCCTCCTCGTCGACGACCGCGTCGAAGGCCTGCTTGTATCGCAGCGCCGCCGCGCGGGAGTCGGTGACGACCATGCCCTTCGCGCGCCCGCCGAGCAGCGGCTGCACGGTGTCGGTGAAGTGCCGCACGATCACGCGGGTCTTCTCGGTGATCGTGGTGGGGTTGAGCTCGGTGAAACGGCGGTAGGCCTTCTGCCCGACGCCCTTCTCGTATTCGACGTCGTCGCGGCCCTCGATCTGCAGCCGGGCGAGCATCTTCCACTGCGAGTAGTTTTGCAGCACGTCGAGGATGAATCCCTCCTCGATCGCCTGCTTCATCGGATAGAGGTCGAACGGCTCGGGTTTCGCGTCGGGCGCGGGGCGGCGCCCGAAGAGTTGCAGCGTCTTTTCCTTCGGGGTCGCGGTGAACGCGTAGAACGACAGTCGGCCCGACTCGTTGGCGCGTTGTGCCATCACCCGCAGCGCGTCCTCCTCGTCGTCGAGGTCGCCGTCGGATGGCGTGTAGTTGAGCGCGATCCGCAACTTCGCGGTCGCGTCGCCGGCCTGGGACGAGTGGGCCTCGTCGGCGATCACGGCATACCGCCGGTTGTCGAGACCGCCGGCCTCCTGGATCTTGGCGAGCGTCTCGGGGAAGGTCTGCAGAGTGACGCCGATGATCGGTTTGCCGGCCAGCAGGGCTTCGCTGAGCCGCTTGGATTTTGAGCTGTCGCCGCCGCGGGTGATCGCCTGGAAGGTGCCGGTCTTGGTGACGAGCTGGTCGATGGCCTGCTGCAGCTGCTTGTCGAGCACCTGGCGGTCGGCGATGACGATGACGCCGTCGAAGATCTTGGACCCGTCGGGGGTGTGGAGGGAGGCGAGCCGGTGCGCGAGCCAGGCGATGGAGTCGGTCTTGCCCGATCCGGCCGAGTGCTGCACGAGATATGAGTGGCCGGAACCTTCTTCGCGGGTGGTGCGCACCAGGTGGGTGACGGCGCGCCACTGGTGGTAGCGAGGGAATCGCACCTGCGTCGTGGTCGACTTCTGCCGGGTGATCGGGTCGGTGACCTGCTCGTGTTTGAGATAGACGAATTTGGCCAGGATCTCGATCCACGTGTCGCGCTGTAGGATCTCGCGCCACAGATATGCGGCGGGCACGGTGCCTTCGATCGGCGGGTTGCCCGCCCCGTGATGGTGGCCGCGGTTGAACGGCAGGAATCGCGTGGCGGCGCCGGCGAGCCGGGTCGTCATGAACACCTGGTCGGTGGAGACCGCGAAGTGCACGAGTGCGCCGCGGCCGGCGGTGAGCAGCGGCTCGTCCTTGGGGTCGCGGTCCTTCTGGTATTGCGTGATCGCGTCGTCCACCGACTGGGTCGCGTCGGTCTTCAGCTCGATCGTCGCCACGGGCAGACCGTTGCAGAAGAGCACCAGGTCGAGCGAGCCCGCGTGCCGTGTCGAATAGTGCACCTGGCGCATCACGCGCAGCCGGTTCTTGGCGTAGAGCGCCTGCGTAGCCTCGTTGAGGGTGTCGGCCGGTGGCTGCTGGATGAGCGGAAATCGCTTGGTGCCGATCACGTCCAGGCCGCTGCGGAGCGTATGCAGCGTGCCGCCGCCGTGTTGGTAGGCGTCCTGACCGAGCAGCTTGGCCAGGCGGTCGAGAGTCTGGGTGCGCTTGTGCTGGTTCGGTGCGTCGTCGGTGCCGAAGACCTTCTCGAACCCCTCGGGATTCGCGTCGTGCATCCACGCGAAGAGGTCATCGGGGAAGAGCGCACGCGCCTTGTCGTATCCGGTGTCGTCCGGGGAGTAGAGCCAGCCGTGGGCCGCGAGATGCTCACAG
>CAYPQR010000678.1:0-1862 GCA_964412865.1 uncultured Intrasporangiaceae bacterium | reverse complement strand
TCGTCTGCGGCGCGGAGCCGCTGTTCATGACCGACTACATCGCGACCGGGCAGGTGGTGCCCGAGCGCGTCGCCGCGATCGTCACCGGCATCGCGCAGGCGTGCGAACGGGCGGGTGTGGCGCTGGTCGGCGGCGAGACGGCGGAGCATCCCGGCCTGCTGGACCCCGATGAGTATGACGTGGCCGGCGCCGCGACGGGCGTCGTCGAACGCGCCGACCTGCTGACCCCGGAGCGGGTGCGTGCCGGCGACGTCGTGCTGGGCCTCGCGTCGTCGGGGTTGCACGCCAACGGCTTCTCGCTCGTGCGGGCGATCGCGGCCTCCGCGGGCTGGTCGTGGGATCGCGACGTGCCCGAACTCGGCCGCACCTTCGGCGAGGCCGTGCTCGAACCGACGCGGGTCTATGCCGCCGATCTGCTGCGGCTGCTGCGCACCGACGGCATCGAGATGCACGCACTGTCGCACGTCACCGGCGGCGGTCTGGTCGCCAACGTCGCCAGGGTGCTGCCCGCCGGGGTGACGGCGGTGCTGGACCGCTCCACCTGGACGCCCGCACCGCTGTTCGGGCTGCTGCAGGAGCTGGGTTCGGTGCCGCAGCGTGACCTGGAGGGCACGCTCAACATGGGCGTCGGCTTCGCCGCCGTGCTGCCCGGCGACCACGCCGATGCCGCGCTCGAGGTGCTGGCCGACGCGCGGATCCCCAGCTGGGTGATGGGGGAGATCCGCGGCAGTGAGGACGTCGACGAGGCCTCGGTGCCGGTCGTGCGCGGCACCAAGGGCGTCACGGCAGGCGGCGCCGCGCTGGTCGGCTCATACCGCCGGTAGAACCCCGCCGAGTGGCCTACAAAAGCGTCGAGTGGCCCAGATATTCGCACGAATAAGGGGGCCACTCAGCAGGTATGTAGGCCACTCGGCGGGGGACTCGGCACACGCGGCGACGAACTCAACGGTCGCCGGACGCCCATCGGGCGTAGTCGCCGTATTCGTCGTCGCCCTGGTCGTCGGCAGTGGACTCATCGGTCTCCTGCGACGCCTTCGCACCCAACTCGCGCTCGAGTGCGCCCAAGTCGGGGTCGGGAGAGTAGTACTTCAACTCCCGGGCAACCTTGGTCTGCTTTGCTTTGGCCCGGCCGCGCCCCATGGCGAGACCCCCTTGTGTGTCTGCCGGGATGCCGGACAGCGTCAAAGGCCAGAGCGTCCGTGGACGACCTGTATGCAGTGACTACCGTCGGGGATCCCGGGGATCCTTGGTTTCTGTCGTGACACCAACGGTACCTCAGACGTCCTGCGTTGCGCGCATCGACCGCCCGCTTTGCGACACATTTTCGCCCACGGCAGACGTTCCGCCGCGTCATCATGCGGTTCTGGCCGGGCTACTCGTCGTCGGTGAGCCGTCGTTTCGCCACGACGGCCCCGCCGGCGATCAGCAGCAGGGCGATGGCCGCGAGCACGATGATCAGCAGCGGCTCGTTGTCGGTCGCGCTCGTCGGCGTCTGTCGGGTGGGCACGGCCGTCCCCGTCGTGACGGTCGAGAGGGTCTGGGCGGTCTGCGTCGGCTGCTGCGGGCCGTCGGTCGCGCGGCCGGAGCCGGCCGCCGCCGACGCGGGCGCGGCGCATACGCACAGGGCCACCAGGGCCGTCAGCAGGGTCCACAGGGCGGTGGCCGGGCGGATCGGCCTGGGCGAGGTCATGGGCCTCATTGTGCGCCATGCACGACGGCCACCCGGGAAAGGGGCAGGTGGGGCGCCGATCGATGCCGGCGGCGGGACACGGCAAACTCCCGCCGCAAGTCGCGACGGGAGCCCTTGGTCATGGTGGCCAGAGACGGGGTCGAACCGCCGACCTAGCGATTTTCAGTCGCTC
>CAYPQR010000677.1:0-1867 GCA_964412865.1 uncultured Intrasporangiaceae bacterium | reverse complement strand
CGCACGTGCTCAACATGGAGGAGTCGACGGTCGGCTTCTTCAAGGCGGTGCTGGACGAGGTCGTCGAACTGTTCCCGAGCCCGTTCATCGGGGTCGGGGGCGACGAGTGCCCGACGACTCAGTGGGAGAACGATCCCCGCACACAGCAGCTGATGCGTGAACGAGGGATTGAAACCGAGAGCGGGCTGCAGGCGTGGTTCCTGGCACAGATCGGTGAGCACCTCGGCGCACTCGGCCGGCGGATGTATGGCTGGGACGAAATGCTCGAGGGCGTCGTGCCGCCATCCACGGTCGTGGCGTCGTGGCGGGGTATGCGGGGCGCGGTGGTCGCCGCACGCCGTGGATACGACGTGGTCGCGTGCCCGGACGTCAACGCCTACCTCGACTACCGCCAATCGGAGCGGGACGACGAGCCCATCCCCGTCGGCAGCCCCCTCGGCGTGGACCGGGCCCTTCGGTTCCACCCCGTGCCCGACGAGCTCGTCGCAGACGAGGCGGCTCACATCCTGGGCGGGCAGGCCAACATCTGGTGCGAGCACATCGACTCGCCCCGGGTGCTCGACTATTACGCGTTTCCCCGGCTGTGCGCCATCGCCGAGGCCCTCTGGTCGCACGATGACGAGCGCGATGTCGTCTCGTTCCGCCGCCGGCTGGAGCCGCACCTGGCGAGACTCGACGCACTCGGCGTCGAATACCGCCCGGAGGATGGCCCGCTCCCCTGGCAGAAGCGCCCGGACGCCAAGGGCCACCCGATGTCGCTGGAGGAGCGTCTGCAGCTTGTCGAAGGTCTGGTGAGCGCCATCGCCCAGGACTGATGCGGGTTTGCCCGGGGGCTGCCAAAGCCGGTTTCGTCGGTGACAATGGGTGCAGGAGGCAGCCATGAGCGTGACCGAGGAAGACCCGGCCGCGGCGTTCCACGACGCCGTGGGCCGCTATCGACGGGAGTTGATGGCGCACTGTTATCAGATGACCGGATCCGCCCATGACGCAGAGGATCTCGTGCAGGAGACCTACCTGCGGGCGTGGCGTGGCTACGCCTCGTTCGAGGGCCGGTCGTCGGTGCGGACCTGGCTGCACCGCATCGCCACGAATGTCTGCCTCACCAGCCTCGAGGGCCGCGCCAGGCGGCCCCTTCCCACGGGCCTGGGCACACCCGACGCGCTGCCGGGTGACGACCTCGTCGAGGATCTCGAGATCCCGTGGCTCGAGCCGGTGCCCGACGTCGAAGTGGCCGTCACGGAGCGGGACTCCGTCCGGCTGGCGTTCATCGCGGCGCTGCAGCATTTGCCGCCTCGGCAACGAGCCATCCTGATCCTGCGTGACGTGCTGCGATGGACGGCCAAGGAGACCGCGGAGGCGCTGGGCACGACCGCGGCCGCGGTCAATTCGGCGCTTCAGCGGGCACATGCGCAGATCGCCTCGGCCGCGCCGACCGAGGACACCGTGCAGACCGCGCTGGACGAGCGTCAGCGGCACATGCTCGACGCCTATGTGGACGCGTTCTGGCGCAAGGACGTCGCCGCGATCGTCGACCTGCTGACACGCGACGCCGTGTGGGAGATGCCGCCCTACACCGGCTGGTATGTCGGCCGCGAGCGCGTCGGTGAACTCATCGACTCGCGCTGCCCGGGTGGCGCGCACGAGATGCCGATGGTGCCGACCAGCGCCAACGGTCAGCCGGCGTTCGGCCTCTATATGGCAGTGGGCGACGGCACCTATCGTCCGTTTCACCTGCAGGTGCTCACCCTGAGCGGTGACCGCGTCGCGCACGTCGTGGCGTTCTTCGACACGGATTTGTTCGCGCGATTCGGCCTTCCGGAGGTTCTGACCGGCGACGACCTCGCGCCGGGCGGTCGGCTACTCGACC
>CAYPQR010000676.1:0-1868 GCA_964412865.1 uncultured Intrasporangiaceae bacterium | reverse complement strand
CTAAGGCATCCTTGTTGTGGAAGTGACGGTAGATGGAGGTGGGGTGTGCTCCGAGCTCGCGGCCGAGCGTCTGGAAGGTCAGCTTCTCGACACCGGAGCCGTCGGCGACCCGCAGCGCGGCGGCCACGATCATCTCGGGTGTGAGTGTGCCGCGCGGAAGGCGGCCGGGCTTCCTGCTTCCGCTCATCGGTGCCCTTCCTGCGCGCTCTTCGGCGACCCATCGGCGCGGGGGTCGGAGCCCGCGGTGAGGGTCGCGCCGTCGGACTCGACGACGTGCGCGTGACCGAACTCGTCGTCATACCGCGGGGCGGTCGTCACCTCGAACCCCGCTTCGGCCAGTGAATGGCGGGCCGACGGCGGTGTGCCATCCTCCAACAGAATGGCCTGGGATCGCAGCGGATCGACGCCGAGCTCCCCGGCCTGCAGCACCCATCGCGGCTCGGAGACGGCATCCTGCGGCGACGCGCCGCGGGCGAGGGACAGCATCAGTTCCGTCTGGATCGCCGGCTGAGCACGGCCGCCCATGACGGCGCGACTGGCGACGACCCGACCCGCCCTTCGGACGAGCACCGGCATCAGCGTATGCGGTGGCCGTCGGCCAGCCGCCAGGGTGTTGGGCGCCCCGTCGCGCAGCGTGAACGCGGCACCGCGGTTTTGCAGGATGATCCCGGTGTGCGGCTCCAAGATGCCCGAGCCGAATCCGTGAAAGACGCTCTGCAGCAGCGATACCCATAGCCCGCTCCCGTCGGCGGCGGCGACCCCGACGGTGTCGCCGTTGGCTGCTGCGAACGGCGCGCCGGGCGCGATGCCCTCGGCGGAGAGCATGGCGTCGATGTGTGGGTCGCCGAGGATCAGCTCGGTGAGCTCGTCGCCTCTGCCGTCGTCGCCGAGCAGCCGATCGCGGTCGAGCGCCGCTTGCGCAAGGATTCTGGCGACCGCGCCCGCGGAGCGGCCGGCGCACAGGTCGTGGCCGTCGGCGCGCAGGGCATCGAGTGCCTTCACACCGGCCAGGAAGAACAAGCCCTGCGAATTGCCCGCGGTGGAGAGGTATTCGCAGTCCGCGAAGCGAACGCGCGCACCTTCACCGACCTCGACGCGATGTTGCCGGAAGTCGTCCATGGTGACGGCGGATCCTCGCGCGCGCAGCTCACGCACGATGGCCTGCGCCAACTCGCCGTCATACATCGCCTCCGCACCCTGCGACCGCAGTGCCGCCAGGCTGCGGGCCAGCGTCGGCTGTCTCAGCGTCGATCCCGGGCGGAGCCACTCGCCATCCGGCTGCAGGAGCTGCCGCAGGCCCTGGTCGGCCTCGATCTTGAGACGCTCGCGACCCATGCCGCGGCTGAGGCCCGCCGACACCGCGACGCCCTCGGATGCGGCCCGCTCGGCCTCCGCGAGCGCATCGGACCACGGCGTGCTGCCCCACCGCCTGTGCATCGTCTCCCAGCCGGCGACGATGCCCGGGACGGTGACGGCGAGCGGCCCGTCGACCGGCATCGATGCGTGGGTCCGGCGCACGGCCTCGACGTCGACGCCCCGGGGTGCCCGCCCGCTGGCGTTGACTGCGTGGACCGCTCCGTCAGGAGTGCCGACCAGCGCGATGAGGTCGCCGCCGAGCGCGCACTGGTTCGGATAGACCACGGTGAGCATGGCGGCGGCTGCCAGGGCCGCATCGACCGCGTTGCCACCCGCCTCGAGGGCGCGTTGTGCAGCCCCGGTGGCCTCGTGGTGGGGCGTGCTCACCGCGCCGCGTGCTGCCATGACCCGCCCGCTCACCTCTCGCCGGTCGCCGGCGGCGCCTGCCGATCGAGGTGCCGCCCGGTATAGATATAGCGACAGTCAGGGAGATAGTCAATGACATAGGCTAA
>CAYPQR010000675.1:0-1875 GCA_964412865.1 uncultured Intrasporangiaceae bacterium | reverse complement strand
GTCGTGCCGACCGCCACCAGGATGACGTCGGCCGGCAACTCCTCCGATGTGCCGTCCTCGTGTTCGCATGCGACGACCCCCGGGCGCACGATCCGGCCGCGGCCCGGGCATACCCGTCCGCCTGCACTCTCGACCTGGGCTCGGATGTCTGTGCTCTGCGCGCGGGCGAGATCCATGATGCGGGCGTTGACCCGCTCGAGGTTGGCGTGCGCATGCTGGTTGTCGGTGGTGCCCTCGAAGCCCACACCGAGCCGGCCCGCGGCCTCGAACCGCGAGAGGAAATCGGACGTGGCGATCAGGGTCTTGCTCGGCACGCAGTCGGTGAGCACTGCCGCGCCGCCCAGGCCGTCCTTCTCCACCACCGTGACCTGCGCACCCAGCTGGGCGGCGACCAGTGCGGACTCGTATCCGCCCGGGCCACCCCCGATGATGACCACCGACTTCTTGTGCGCACTCACGGGACACAATGAAACCACGAGCATGCCCGGAGGACGTGTGCCCGCCCTGCGTGGGCGACAGGGCCCGCCACGATATCGCCTCCACGAACCTCGGTGGTTCAGGACCAGACGTGTCCTATTTGGTTGGTCGACTGAGGCATCACCCCGAAAGGACACCATCATGGACACCACCACGACGACCCCCGTCGACGCCGCGGAGAAGGAGGCGCTCCTCGCAGCCCTGACGGAACGGCGCGAGTTTCTCCTGCTGACCGGCCGGGCGCTGACGGATGAGCAGGCACGACGCACACCGACCGTGAGCGAGCTGTGCATCGGCGGCATCATCAAGCACGTCACGGCCACCGAGGACACATGGACCCGCTTCATCAGCGACGGTCCAAGCGCCTTCGGCGACGCCGACTGGACCTCGGTGGACTTCGCCGGCATCGACTTCTCCGACCCCGCCACCATTCCGGAGTTCGTGCTCGAGCACATGGACCAGTTCGTGCTGCGCGAGGACGAGACCTTGGCCGGCGTCGTACGCGACTATGCGGCGGCCGCGAGGCGCACCGAGTCCGTCGTGGCCGCACTGCCGTCGCTGGATGTGCGCCACGACCTTCCCCCGGCGCCGTGGAACGAGCCCGGTGCAACCAAGTCGGCGCGCGAGGTGCTGCTGCACCTGATCGGTGAGACGGCGCAGCACGCCGGTCACGCCGACATCATCCGGGAGACCATCGATGGCCAGAAGTCCATGGGCTGACATCGGACGCGCTCGTGGAGACCGCGAGTGCCTCCATCCGCCGCGCTTGGCTCTAACCTGGCCTGCGTGACCGACTCACCAGATCTTCGCGACCCCGATGCCGACCCGTTCGACGTCGCCCGGCGGGCGGCCGACGCCATCGCCGAGCGCACCGGCGCAGACCGTCACGACATCGCCCTCGTGCTGGGCTCCGGCTGGGGGCAGACCGCGGACCTGATCGGTGAGACCGCCGCGACGGTGCCCAACGACGAGGTGCCGGGATTTGCCAAAGCGGCCGTCGCCGGGCACGGCAGCGCCATGCGCTCGGTGCGCATCGGCGACACCGATCGTCGAGCACTGGTCTTCGGCACCCGCACCCACTTCTATGAGGGCAAGGGCGTGCGCGCGGTCGTGCACGGGGTGCGCACCGCCGCGGCGGCCGGATGCCGGGCGATCGTGCTCACCAATGGATGTGGCGGGCTCGACCCCGACCGGGGCGCCGGCACCCCGGTGCTGATCCGCGACCATCTCAACCTGACGGCGCACTCCCCCATCGAGGGCGCGAACTTCGTCGACCTGACCGATCTCTATACGCCTCGGCTGCGACAGATCGCGCACGAGGTCGATCCCGACCTGCCCGAGGGCGTCTATGCGCAGTTGCCGGGGCCGCACTACGAGACGCCCGCCGAGATCGCGATG
>CAYPQR010000674.1:0-1881 GCA_964412865.1 uncultured Intrasporangiaceae bacterium | reverse complement strand
TCGATCGGGGTGCTGCCGCTGTCCGGCCAGGGCGCCAGCTTCGTCTGTGCCGGCGCGGCATTCGTGGTCGACATCGTCATCAGCGTGATCGTCACGATGGTGACGAGGCCCAAACCCGACTCGGAACTGGTCGGCCTGGTCAGATCGGTGACGCCGAAGGACCACCACGGCGCCGAGGAGGCCGTCGCGCACTGGTGGCTGTCACCGGCCAAACTCGCCGGGGTCTCCCTGGTGATGGTCATCGTCCTCAACCTGATCTTCCGCTGATGTGGCCGGTGAAGCGGACAATGCGAATGGCACCATGGGAGATGCGATGACAACAGCTACCAAGTCCGATCGGCACGCCGCGGGATTCTTCGACGTGCGCAACATCATTGCGGCGCTGCTGGGGATCTACGGCGTCGTGTTGCTGATCCTCGGCATCGTCAACCACAGCGGGCACGAGATCGACAAGGCCGACGGCCTCAACATCAACCTGTGGACGGGCATCATCCTGGTCGTCTTCTCGGCCTGCATGGCCACCTGGGCGTGGCAGCGACCGATCATCGTGCCGGATGAGGTCGAGGACGAGGGGCCGAACCCGTCGTTCATGGACGCACCCGACGAGCATTGAGCCGTATGCCGCACGCGCCCGCACTCGATGACCCGCTGCTTCGGCGGGTCCGGGAGCGGGCAGCCGAATACGACCGCGACAACAGCTTTTTCACCGAAGATCTCGCGGAGCTGGTCGATGCCGGATACCTGACCGCGATGGTGCCCACCTCGATGGGCGGCGGTGGTCTCGGCATCGAGCAGATCGCGCACGAGCAGCGCCGGCTCGCCGCGGCCGGCCCGGCCACGGCGCTCGCCGTGGGCATGCACCACGTGTGGATGGGCGTCGCCCAGGTCGTGCGGCGCAGCGGCGACGACTCCATGGATTTCGTGCTGCGGGAGGCCGCGGACGGCGAGATCTTCGGCTTCGGCATCTCCGAACCGGGCAACGATCTGGTGCTGTTCGGCTCCGGCAGCGAGGCGCGGCCCGACGGGCAGGGCGGATACACCTTCCACGGCACCAAGATCTTCACCTCACTGTCCCCGGTCTGGACTCGGCTCGGCACGTTCGGCACCGACCACAGCGGCGACGAGCCGATGAGCGTCTACGGCTTCATCAGCCGCGACGGCGGGGGAGTGGAGATCAAGGACGACTGGGACACGCTGGGTATGCGTGCGTCGCAGTCGTGCACCACGATCCTGGACGGCGCGCCGGCCGCAGCCGACCGGATCGTGCGGCGGATCCCGCCCGGCCCGTCGATGGATCCGATGATCTTCGGCATCTTCGCCTGTTTCGAGATCCTCATTTCCAACGCGTATGCCGGTGTGGCGCAGCGGGCGCTCGAGCTTGCCGTGGAGGCCGCCGGTCGCCGCACGTCGCGCAAGCGGGAGGGTGCGACCTACGCGAGCGATCCCGACACCAGGTGGCGGATCGCGGACATGGCGATCGCCCTCGACGGGCTGTGGCCGGTGCTCGACCAGGCCGCGCGCGACGTCGACACGGGCGTCGACCGCGGCGCGATGTGGATGCCGCAGCTCTCGGCGATGAAGCTGCGCACGACGGGTGTCGCGCAGCGCGTCGTCGAGCAGGCGGTGCGCGTTGCGGGCGGATCGGCATACTTCAACCGTTCGGAGCTCTCGCGGCTCTACCGCGACGTGCTGGCCGGCGGGTTTCACCCCAGCAGTGACGATTCGACGCACGGCGCCTGGGCCACCGCACTCCTCGGCGACTGACCGGCCCTGGCCGGTCGAACCCTTCCCCACCCCCAGCTGGTCGAGTAGGCGGAGGAGCGAAGCGGGGGAGCCGTATCGAGACCTCGTGACGTGCGCTGCCAACTGGCTTGGCAACGC
>CAYPQR010000673.1:0-1883 GCA_964412865.1 uncultured Intrasporangiaceae bacterium | reverse complement strand
GCCAGGGCGGCCGCCGCCGAACTGTCCAAGAGCCTCGACGTGATCTACCGCCTCGGCAGGTTCAAGCTCAAGGCAAAACTGCGTGGCCGCAAGGGGATCCCGGCGACCCAGCTCATGGAGCCCGGGTTCGCGCGCCGGTTCGCCGACGAGGAATACGTCGTCGAGGGCAGCAATCTGAAGAAGCGGCTCATCCAGGATCTCTTCGTCGGCTCGCTGCCGTCGCTGCTGCGCTACGAGGACAAGAACACGATGCGCTTCAGTCTGGAGGGGCGCGTGCCGTTCCTCGACAAGGACGTCGTGAAGTTCGTCTTCAGCCTCTCCGACGAGGCGATCATCAAGGACGGCTGGAACAAGCGGATCCTGCGCGACGCGACCCGTGGGCTGCTGCCGGACCTGATCAACCGGCGGCGCAACAAGATCGGATTCACCACACCCCAGGGTGAATGGTTCATGCGGCTGAAGAACCACTTCTACAACATCTTCCTCTCCGAGTCGTTCGCGAACCGCCCCTACTTCGACCAGGCCGAGGTGGTGCACGCCTTCGAGGGCTGGATCAAGGGCACCAACGACGTCGACTCCATGACGTTCTGGCGGCTGCTCAACATCGAACTGTGGCTGCGCGAGTTCTTCGACGAGGCGCAGGACGAGGAGCAGCAGCCCGAGCCGCGCATCAAGTCCGACATCGAGCCCAACGCGGACAAGGAACTCGACCTGGTCACCGCCTCCGGCGAGACGGTGCGCCGCTACCCACTGCATACGGAGTTGTTCAGCCGCGACGACGACCTGATCGCGCGGGTGATGCCGCACGTCGAGGGCTTCATCGAGACGCTGATGAGTGACCCCGACCACTCGCGGGAGACCGCCGGCAAGCGGTGGTACTTCTTCATCTCGGAGAAGATCATCGCCATCACCCAGGGTCGTTCGTATTTCCTGTGGGACATCAACGTCGGCCGCCCGGCCCGCATCCTGTCCAAGTACGTCAGCCGCACACCGGCCGGCATCGGGCTCGGATCGCCGTTCACCATGCAGCTGGCCATCCAGGAGGCCGGTCTGCCGCGGGTGCTGTATGCCAGCGCCGGCGGCGCGGTCGGCAAGGTCATCGGCCGGCGCGGGCTGTTCTACGACCTCGTCGGCAACAACATCCGGGCGATCGACGGGCCGACGGAGTATTCGGCATACCCGTCCAACGTGTCGGCCAAGCTTGCGCCCAAGGACCCCGATCAGGTCGCGGCCCGCATCAGCGCCGCCGTCCGAGAGCGGCTGCCCGAGGAATACCGGGACACGTTCGCCGGCACGGTCGTCATGGACGCCAACGACATCGGCCGCAACGTGCTCGGTGCCGACGTGCCCGCGCCGTGGACGAGGTATGAGGAGATGTTCGCCGACAACCCGCTGGGGCAGGGCTCGGAGCAGACCCCCATGGCGACGGTCTTCGTCCTGAAGGGCGTCGAGTGACCGATCCGATGGAAGCTCAGTGCGCGAGGCCGGCTCGACCGGCGCGGAGGGCCGGCCGGAATACGCGGTGCGGCGCGCCCGAGCCTCGAATTTGGGCTGCCTGAGTTGATCGGTACCATTGGAGCACCGTCGCACCAGCCCCCTCGAGGAGTCCTTCCGTGAGTAACCTCAACGTCCAGCTCGTCGCCGCAGACCACAAGGTCTGGGAGGGCGAGGCGAGCGAGATCAGCTGCCGCACGGTCGAGGGGGAGATCGGCATCCTGCCGGGCCATTCGCCGGTGCTGTCGGTGCTGGGCGAGGGTGACGTCATCCTCGACCCGGTCGGCGCGGAGCGCAGCACGGTGCAGGTCGACGGCGGCTTCATCTCCGTCGATCATGACAAGGTGACCATTGTCGCTGAGGTGATCAGCGGCACCGTCGGAGCCTGA
>CAYPQR010000672.1:0-1883 GCA_964412865.1 uncultured Intrasporangiaceae bacterium | reverse complement strand
CCGCTGTCCTTGCGCGTGCCGACCTCGATCACGATGGACCCCGAATAGCCCCGGACGGCAAGCAGTTCCAGCAGCTCCGCACACGGCTGGTTGCCGCGGCCCGGCACCAGATGCTCGTCCCGATAGGAGCCGAGCCCGTCGGCGAGGTGCACGTGGGCCAGCCGGTCGCCCAGCGCGTGCGCCATGGTCATCGCGTCCGAACCCGCGGTCGCGGTGTGCGACAGATCGAGCGTGACGTGGTCGTAACCCAGCGGCACCGGATCCCAGCCGGGCAGGTACGCCTGCACCTCGCGCTGCCGCGCGCGCCACGGAAACATGTTCTCCACCGCGATCTTGACCTGCGTGTCCTCCGACCGCTGCTTGATGCCGTCGGCGAACTCGGCCGCATACTCCCGCTGCCAGCGAAACGGCGGATGCACGACGACGGTGTCGGCACCGACCTCCTCGGCGAGGCGGACGGAGTTGTCGACCTTCGTCCACGGATCGGGCCCCCACACGCGCTGGGTCAGCAGCAGTGTCGGCGCGTGCACCGACACGATGGGTATGCCGAAGTGGTCGACGAGCCGGGCGAGCGCACCGGCCTCCTGGCTCACCGGCTCGGTCCAGACCATCACCTCGAGCCCGTCGTAGCCGAGCCGCTCGGCGATGTCGAACGCCGCGACGACTCCGAGCGGATAGACCGATGCCGTGGACAGCGCGATCCTGGCGTCCGGCACCCGAACGCGGCCCATTCAGCTCTCCAGCCAGTCGAGCCGGCGCAGGATCAGGCCCTCGCGCAGCGCCCACGGGCAGAGGTCCAGCTCGTCCGCGTCGAGCAGATCCATCGCCGCCTCGACGACGACCGCCCCGGCGAGCAGCTGAGGCGCTCGGCCGGGCGAGACCGCCGGCAGCTGCGAGCGCTCGGCCGCCGTCATGCGCGCGAGCCGCGGCACGAGGTCGTGCAGATCCGAGCGCTTCAGGCTGCGCGCGACATACGGCCCGTCCTCGCGCGGTGCGGCGCCGCAGATGCGGGCCAGCGACCGAATGGTCTTGCTGGTGCCGACGACATGGCCGGCGGGGCCGGCCGTGTGCACATCGCGCACGACATGCGCGATGTCCGATCGCACCTGCTTGCGCAGGACCCGCAGATCCTCCGCCTCGGGCGGGTCACCGTGGAGGTCGCGGGTGAGCCGGCCCGCGCCGAGCGGCAGGCTGAGGGCGACATCCGGCTCCTCGTCGAGCCCGGTGGCGATCTCCAGCGAGCCGCCTCCCTCGTCGATCACCAGCAGCCGCCCGGACGACCAGCCGAACCATCGGCGCACCGCGAGGAAGGTCAGGCGCGACTCCTCCTCCCCCGAGAGCACCTCCAACTGCAGGCCGGTGCGGCGAGACACCTCGGCGAGCGCCTCCCGTCCGCCACCGGCCTCGCGGATCGCGCTGGTGGCGAAGGCCAGCAGGTCCTCGATGCCCTGGTCCTCGGCGATCGTCAGGCATTCTCCGACGAACTCGACCAGTTGCTGCACGATGTCGTCGCCGATGCTGCCGTCCGGGCCCAGATGCTCGGCCAGCCGCAGTTCACGCTTGTGAGACGAGGCCGGGATCGGCTGCGCGCCGCGGTGCGCGTCGACCACGAGCAGATGCACGGTGTTGGAGCCGATGTCGATCACTCCGAGGCGCATGGCTCAACGGTACTGCGCCGCCCCCGCCCTCCCCGCCGAGTGGACCACATACCCGCCCAGTGGACCACATATTTGTACGCCACTCGGCCGGTATGTGCTCCACTCGGCGGTTGCGCCGGGGACCTACGATGGATGCGTGCCTGAGACCCCCCTCGATACTCCCCGCATCTGGGTCGAGTTCACCAATCCCGACGACGAGGACGAGCGCTTCCGCTGCGACCTGAC
>CAYPQR010000671.1:0-1885 GCA_964412865.1 uncultured Intrasporangiaceae bacterium | reverse complement strand
GCACGCACCCCGAGCTGCTGGGCGATCACAGCCGCCCGGAAGGCGTGAAAGTCGTTGGTGGACACCACGACCGGGCCCGTGCGGCCCTCCGCCTCGAGGAGGCGAGTGCTCAGGGTGAGGTTCTCCTCGGTGCTGCGGGAGGCCGTCTCGGCCCGCACGTGGGCGGGGTCGGCGCCCGCCGCCACGGCATACCGCGCCATGACGGCCCCTTCGGCCTCGTCCTCGTCGGGGCCCTTCCCACCGGACAGCACGAGCAGCGGCGTGTGCCCACGCGCTTCCTCATCGGCGACGATCGCCATGCCCTTGTCGATCCGGGCGGCGAGCAGCGGGGGCACCGTTTCGCCGAATACCCGCGAGCCCAGGACGATCACGGCATCGACACCGGGGTCGGGGGTGCGGCGCGCATAGAGCTGCCCGTAGAGCAGGAACGCCCCGAAGAGGAAGCCGAGGTAGGCCGACAGCGCGAGCCCGCAGACGGCCACGACGGTGAGCCACGCCCATCCGGTCAGCACGGCCACGGCGAGCAGCACGGCGAGCCCGATGACGCCCGCCACCGACAGCAGGGCCAGCAGGTTGCTCAGGCTGCGCCCTTCCCGGCGCACCACGACGACGCCGTTGTAGATGAGGTAACCGACCGTGAACAAGCTGGCGGCCAGCAGCGCGACCAGGCCGAGGGTCGCGACACCGAGGCCGACGACGGGGAACATCTCGGCCAGCGCGATGACCACCGCCACGAGGGCGAAGACCAATCCTCCGGTGGCGAGCACGGCCGAGCGCATCCGGCGGGGGTCGACCCCGGGCTGCTGGACGGCGTGGGCGATGCTCGGGTCGCGTGCGTCGACGATGAGCAACCCGGACGCGAAGCCGCTGATCCCTCTCGTGTCCAGCGCGATCACCGCGATCGCCGACAAGACCGCCCACGCGACCCACAGCGTGGACATGCCGGGCACCCCCATGTCGGCGAGCACGAGCGCGACGAACAGTCCGCCGGCGCCCGCGATGAAGCGGATCGCCCATTGCAGCGGTCGTGGCGCTCGACCATCGCGGCGGACCGGTCGGAGGAAGGTCAGATGGTGACCCATGGTGCCGCCGGTGGCCGCCGGCACCACCCACAACAGCACGAGCGCGGCGGCGCCGGTGGCCATCACCTGGATGGCGACGGTGTGACTGCGGTAGTCGGCTCCCCCGGCATACAGCAGCACACGCACCAGCAGCGGGATGCCGGCACCGATGATCGCGACGGAGACGAAGTCGACGGCCATGCCGGTCAGGCGCCTCAGCGAGCGCACGGGCGCGGGCTGGTCGGCGGCGCGACGGTGCTGACCCGGTATGCGTGCGGCCAGCGGTGCCAGCGCGACGCCGATGACCGCGCCGGCCGTGTTGGCGATGAGGTCGTCGACGTCGAATACGCGATAGGCACACGGATAGATCCACCAGATGCCGGTGAGCTGAGTCACCTCGATCACCAGTGAGGTGACGAAACCGGCAGCGATGCAATGGGATACGCGCCAGTCGAAGAGGTGACGCAGCAGGACGCCCAGTGGGATGAAGAAGATGACGTTGAGGACGACCTGCCGCACTGCGGGGTCGAGCAGGATCCGTGCGCCGTGCGCCTCGATGTCGGTCACGAAATGCAGAGGTATCCACTGCGCGTGCACGCTGCAGGTGAGCGTCGAGACCTCCGGCAGCGGGAGGACGGTGTAGGTCCACAGACCCATCAGGTAGAAGATGCCCGCCGCGCTGATCGCCGCATGCCCCAGGCCCGTCGTGCCCCGGCGGAAGCTCCAGGCGACATACGGGATGAACAGCAGCGGGAGCAGGAGCACGCCGAGCAGGATGGCGATGACTCCCGACTCGTTGAACCCCTGCATGCGGCGACTCTATC
>CAYPQR010000670.1:0-1888 GCA_964412865.1 uncultured Intrasporangiaceae bacterium | reverse complement strand
ACCCTTGCATCCAGTCGGGCAGCGTGTCGATCTGCACGTAGGCGTTGGACAGGAAGGTCAGCGGGAACATGATCATCATCGACACGCCCTGCAGACCCTGCGCCGACTTCATGATCGTGCCGAGGAACGTGAAGATCCACGCCAGCGACCAGGCGGCGATCACGACCAGCAGGCCCGCGCCGAGCACGCCGAGCACGCCGCCTCCCGGCCGGTAGCCCATGATCAGGCCGACGATCAGGGTCAGCACCGTCGCGATGACATACCGGAGGCAGTCGGCGATGGCCGGACCGATGAGTGGCGCGAGCCGGGACATCGGCAGCGACTTGAACCGGTCGAAGACGCCCTTCTCCATGTCCTCGCGCAGGGTCACGCCCGTCGCCATGCACGTCGTGAGGGCCGTCTGCACGAGAATGCCGGGGATCAGCCACGGCAGATACTTCGACACGCTGCCGGCGATCGCCCCACCGAAGATGAGGCCGAACATCGGCGTGAACAGCAGTGGCTGGATGATCGCGTCGAAGAACTGCTCCGGGTTGCGGCGCATCTTCTGCAGCGCGCGACCCGTCATGAGGACGCTCTGCCGAATGGTGTCGAGCGTGCTGACATGGCCTCGCAGGGTCGACGTGTCGACCTGCCTGGTCGTTGCGGTCACCGTGGTCATCGGCTCACCTCCATCTGTGCGATCCGGTCGCCGACGGGCTCGTCGCCACCGTCGGCTCCCTCCTCGTGTGCGTGCTCACCGGTGAGTGCGAGGAACACCTCGTCCAGCGTCGGCTCCTCGACGGAGATCTGAGCGATGTCGATCTCCATCTCTCGCAACGCGATCAGCACGTCTGCGACTTCATCGGCCCGCTCCAGCGGCACCATCAGCCGTCCGGACTCCGGCGTGCGGCCTGCTGTGCGGCCGGTCGCGCGGGCCACGACTCGCGCGGCACCGTCGAGCTCGTCCGGGTCTTCCAGCCGGAGCGCGAGAGTGGAGTTGCCGACCGATGCCTTGAGCTCCCCCGAGGTGCCCTCGGCGACCTTGCGGCCGCGGTCGATGACCGCGATCCGGTCGGCCAACTGGTCGGCTTCGTCCAGATACTGCGTCGTGAGCAGGATCGTCGATCCCGACTTCACCAGCTCACGCACCGTGTCCCACATCTGGCCGCGCGTGCGGGGATCCAGCCCCGTCGTCGGCTCATCCAGGAAGATCAGCGGCGGCTGCGCGATGAGGCTCGCGGCCAGGTCGAGCCGGCGGCGCATACCGCCCGAGAACTTCGCGATCGTCCGGTCGCCCGCGTCCTGCAGGGCAAATCGTTCGAGCATCTCGGCTGCCGTGGCCGAACCCTGCTTGTTGCCCTGCCCGTGGATGCGGGCGAAGAGTCGCAGGTTCTCGCGCGCGGTGAGCTTTTCGTCGACCGAGGCATACTGCCCGGTCACCCCGATCAGCTGACGGACCCGGTGCGGGTCGCGCACGACATCCACCCCGAAGATCCGCGCGCTGCCCGCGTCGATCGAGAGCAGCGTCGCGAGCATCCGCATCATCGTCGTCTTGCCGGCCCCGTTGGGACCGAGCACCCCGAACACCTCACCCTGGCGCACCTCGAGGTCGATCTCGTCGACGGCTCTGACGCCGTCCGAGCCCTTGAACTGTTTGACCAGCCCGCCGGCTTCGACAGCCAGGTCGCTCATCTGCTACCTCCCACGTCATGCTGCACCCCGGTGGCGCAACATCGTCACTATGAGTGACCCGGCTTGCACGCGAGTTTCATCGCGGTTTCAGCCCCGGTTTCGCCGGCCTGATCTGCCGGCTGGTTGAGTGCGCGATGCGACGAAGGAGCGAGCGCTGTGGGGGCACCTCCCGCACAGAGCGAAGCGCGCGGGGGAGCGAAACCTCGTGACGTCC
>CAYPQR010000669.1:0-1889 GCA_964412865.1 uncultured Intrasporangiaceae bacterium | reverse complement strand
CCAGGCTCGGCGAGCGGCTCTCCTGGCGGTCGTCGGCGGCCACCTCGATGACGTCACCGGCACCGAACGCGGCCAGCTGCCCCATCTGCACCGGGCGCCGCTCGACGCCGACCGACCCCCGGCCCGACAGGACGTAGACCAGGGCGTTGAAGTCGGGCCGCCACGGCAGTTGCAGGCGCGCCCCGGGAGCGACCGTGGCGTGTGCCAGCGCGATCGGCGTGTGGGTGATGCCGGGACCGGCGTGCCCGTCGATCTCGCCGGCGATGACACGCACGAGCGCACCGCCGTCGGGGCTGGACAGCAGCGCGACCTGGCCGCGATGGATGTCCTGATAGCGCGGGTCGGCCATCTTCATCGTGCTCGGCAGGTTGACCCACAGCTGGATGCCGTGGAAGAGGCCGCCCGACACGACGAGCGACTCCGGCGGCTTCTCGATGTGCAGCAGCCCGGACCCGGCCGTCATCCACTGGGTGTCGCCATCGGTGATCGTGCCGCCACCGCCGGTGGAGTCCTGGTGCTCGAAGATGCCGTCGATCATGTAGGTCACGGTCTCGAAGCCGCGGTGCGGATGCCACGGAGTGCCCTTGGGCTCACCGGGCGCGTATTCGACCTCGCCCATCTGGTCCATGTGGATGAACGGGTCGAGGGCGGCCACGTCGACGCCGGCGAAGGCGCGCCGCACCGGGAAGCCCTCCCCCTCATACCCCTGCGGTGCGGTGGTGACCGACCGGATCGGGCGCGCGCTGCGGTCCGGCGCCGGTGCGGTGATGCGCGGCAGTGTCAGGATGTTGTCGACGGTCACGGCGGGCATGGGTCCTCCTCGAGAGCCATACGTACGGCTTGCGACATCTCCAACTTTAATTGAATCTTCAATATTTCTCCAGATGCAGACACTGTTAGTTGTCCTTATATTTCTCTGATGAAGACGTAAGCATTGACGACAGCTCGGGATCATGCTGGACTCGGAGCGACGCCAGTTCCGATCCTGACGAGAGGCGCAGCATGCACCCTGCTTCGAACCGCCCCGGCTGGGACGACGACCCCGACGTGCCGGACTGGCCGGGGTATGCGCCGCTGACTCGCGACGTGCATGCGGACGCGTGTGTCATCGGTCTGGGCGGCAGCGGGCTGGCCGCGATCGAGGAGCTCACGACGCGCGGCCTCTCGGTGGTCGGGCTCGACGCCGGCCGAGTCGCCGCCGGCGCCGCGGGACGCAACGGCGGGTTCCTGTCCTGCGGCGGCGCGATGCCCGTCGGAGGGGACGGCGCAGCCATACCCCTCGAGCTGTATGCACGGCTCTATCGCGCGACCCTCACCGAACAGCACCACCTGCTCGAATTGCTGGGCCCCGACGTGGTCCGGCGGACCGGCTCACTCTCACTCGCCGGGCTCCCGGGAGAGCCGGAAGACGACACCGAGGCGCAGCAGACACAACAGCAGATCCTCGCGCTCAAGGAGGAGCAGGAGGCGCTGGCCTCGATCGGTGTGCGGGTCGAGTCGTATGACGGCGACCTCGGCCAGGGCTACTTCAATCCCGACACCGCGATGATGAACCCCGTCCGACGGGCGTTCGGCGTGGCCGCCTCGCTGCCCGAAACGGCTCGGCTGCACGAGCATTCACCGGTGACGCGCGTCGAGCCGGGGCGCGTCGTCGCCGCCCGGGGCTCCGTCTCGGCGCCGGCCATCATCGTCGCCGTCGACGGGAAGCTCGAACTGTTGCTGCCACAGCTTCGGGGCGCTGTGCAGACGATGCGTCTGCAGATGATCGCCACCGAGCCGATCGATCCCGGACGCCTGCCGTGCGGCGCAGGGTTCCGCGACGGATACGAGTGGGCCCAGCAGGACTCTGCCGGTCGCCTCCTCATCGGCGGCGGGCGCGACCACTTCCG
>CAYPQR010000668.1:0-1894 GCA_964412865.1 uncultured Intrasporangiaceae bacterium | reverse complement strand
AGTTCCCCGGGCCGACCGGCACCAACGCGGTGGAGACCGCGCTGAAGATCGCCCGGAACAGCACCGGCCGCAACGAGATCGTCAGCTTTACCAACGCATTCCATGGCATGACGCTCGGATCGCTCGCCGTGACAGGAAATTCCATGAAGCGCAACGGCGCCGGCGTGCCGCTGTATCACGCGACGCCCGCTCCGTATGACGACTACTTCGACGGCGAGACCGCCGACTTCCTCTGGCTCGACCGGGTTTGGAGCGACAGCGGTTCCGGCCTCAGCACTCCCGCCGCGGTGATCGTCGAGACGGTGCAGGGTGAGGGCGGTCTGAAGGCCGCTCGCGCCGTGTGGCTGCGCGAACTCCAGGCATTGTGCCGGCGTCACGGCGTGCTGCTGATCGTCGACGACGTGCAGGCCGGGTGCGGCCGCACGGGCACGTTCTTCTCGTTCGAGGAGGCCGGGATCGAGCCCGACATCGTGTGCCTGTCCAAGTCGATCTCGGGCTATGGCCTGCCGATGGCGCTGACGCTGATGCGCCCGGAACTCGACCAGTGGGAGCCCGGCGAGCACAACGGGACCTTCCGGGGCCACAACCCCGCGTTCGTCACCGGGACCGTCGCCCTCAAGACCTATTGGGCCGACGACGAGCTGCAGGACAACGTGCGTGCGCGCTCGGCGCAGCTGCGTGAGGCACTCGGACGCATCACCGCCATGGCCGAAGGCGCGACGGTGCGCGGACGCGGCCTGCTGGCGGGCGTCGCCTTCGCCGATGCCGACCTGGCCGGAAGGATCGCCGCGGCCGCGTTCGAGCGGGGCCTGCTGGTCGAGACCTCCGGACCCGAGAGCGAGGCGCTGAAGGTGATGCCACCGCTCACGATCACCAAGGACGAACTGGCGGAGGGCCTGGACATCCTCGTCGACGCGGCACGTGATGTGCTGGGTGTGCCCGCGGCCGAGGAGCGAGAGCCGGCGCTCGTCCACTGAGGTCGACCCTCGACGTCCCGCCACCCGAGAACTTGTGAAGGAGAACAGATGAAGGTCGTCAACCTCGACGAGCTCAACGACACCGAGAACGACGTCAAGCACGGCACCTGGCGCAGCCGCCGATTCGTGCTCGCGAAGGACGGCGTGGGCTTCTCGTTCCACGACACCGTGCTCTACGCGGGAACCGAGACGGAGATGTGGTACGCCAACCACATCGAGTGCGTCTACTGCTACGAGGGCCACGGCACGCTCGTCAGCCGGGAGACCGGCGAGGAGTGGGAGATCAAGCCGGGCATGATGTATCTGCTCAACGATCACGACAAGCACACCGTGAAGGCCGACACCGACGTCAAGGTCGCCTGCGTGTTCAACCCACCGGTCACGGGCCGCGAGGTGCACGACGAGAACGGCGTCTACCCGCTGATCACCGAGGACGACGCGACCGAAAAGGACGCGACGCCCGCCTGATCCACAGATACGCGACAACCGGGCCCCCACCCCGCACGGTGGTGGGGGCCCGGTTTTGCCGTCGCGGACGACGTCGGCTAAAGTTCACGTCGTTGCCCCGCACGAGCGGGACGCAGGCGGACATAGCTCAGTTGGTAGAGCGCAACCTTGCCAAGGTTGAGGTCGCCGGTTCGAGCCCGGTTGTCCGCTCTAGGGTGGAGTGGCCGAGAGGCGAGGCAACGGCCTGCAAAGCCGTCTACACGGGTTCAAATCCCGTCTCCACCTCCACGGGCGATTGGCGCAGCGGTAGCGCGCTTCCCTGACACGGAAGAGGTCACTGGTTCGAACCCAGTATCGCCCACCCTTGAAGAGGCCCCTGCTCTGCAGAGCTCTTGGGGCCGTCTCACCCCTGGCTGGTCGAGTAGCGAGCGCCTCCCCCTCGCGCTTCGCGCTGGGCGGTACCCCCAGCG
>CAYPQR010000667.1:0-1899 GCA_964412865.1 uncultured Intrasporangiaceae bacterium | reverse complement strand
CCTCGCTGCGCTTGGAGGAGTTGAGGTAGTGCACGTAGTCGAGCAGGCCGTTGTCATAGCGGTAGGTGACGCTGTGCGGAGTGGCCTCGTCGGGCGCCTCCTTGCCCTCGGCCTCGGCCTCCTCCTTGGCGCCCTCGTCGACTTCCTGCGGCCGCTCGTCGGTGAGGCTGATGCGCAGCCCCTTGTTGAGGAAGGCGGTCTGCTGGAAGCGCGACCTCAGCGTCTCGAAGTCGTAGGTCGTGGTCTCGAAGATCTTGTCGTCGGCCCAGAAGGTGACGGTCGTCCCGGTCTCCTCGCCCTCGTCCAGCGGGCCGAGATCGGCGAGGTGACCCAGGGGATTGCCGTGGTCGAACTCCATCGCGAACCGGTGCCCCTTCTGGCGCACCTCGACGGTCAGCCGGGTGGACAGCGCGTTGACGACGGAGGAGCCCACGCCGTGCAGACCGCCGGACACCTTGTATCCGCCGCCGCCGAACTTGCCCCCGGCGTGTAGCTGGGTGAGCACCAGTTCGACTGCGGAGACTTCCTGGTCCGGCGCGATGTCGGTCGGGATGCCGCGACCGTTGTCGACGACCCGCACTCCGCCGTCCGCCAGCAGGGTGACCTCGACGTGGTCGGCATACCCGGCGAGCGCCTCGTCGACGGAGTTGTCGACGATCTCGGTGACGAGGTGGTGCAGGCCGCGCTCGCCGGTGGAGCCGATGTACATGCCGGGGCGCTTGCGGACGGGGTCGAGCCCTTCGAGCACCTGGATGGCACCGGCGTCATAGACGACCTCATCGGGCTGGTTGGACGGACCCATGGACTTCTCAGAGGTGTCGGGCACAGTGCTCCTTGACGCGGACGAGGCAGAAAGAATGCGGACTGGACCGATGCCGTGCTCTCCTGGACCCGCACGGATCCATCCGCTTGCATCCAGGTGTGTGGCATGTCGCCAGACCGTGTCTACATTCTACCTGGTGGTCCCCGCCGACATGCCTTTGACGGGCAGGAATGGTCGATTTGCGGGCCGAACGAACCCTTCGACGACTCCCCTCACCGGGACGACTCTGTGGGGCGCCTCACGACGCTGTCACGGATTTTTCACGTAGACGATCGCGCCGGTCTTGCTGACGCATGTCAGATAGCCGCCCTTGGTGCAGGTCAGCGTGTATTTGTCGTGCGTCGTCGGGCTGTAGACACCCTTCAAGGTCGCCGATCCGCTCGCGAAGTCGGCGGCAGCGGCCGCCTTGGCGACGTTCTTGCCGAACGGACACGACGTCTTGGGGCCCACGCTGAAGCGGTCGCTGTGGCAGTTGAGCGCGCCGTCGGGCAGCGGCTGCGCCGCGGTCGACTTCTTGTCGGGCGACGTGCTCTGCTTCGGCGACGGCTCGGATGTGCGGTCGGGAGCCGACGGGCTGGCGGTGCCGGTGCTCTGGGGGAGCGGGGCGGGATTGTCGGCCTTGTTCGAGGAGGAGCTGCCGAGGTTGCCGAACGCGATGTAGGCGACGATGGCGATCACGATCAGCGAGACGCCGATCACGGCCATCGGCATCCCGACCCCGCGGCGTTCGCGCGGCGCCGGTTCGGCCGCATACGGCTGCCCGGCATACGGCTGCTCGGCGTAGGGCTGCTGTCCGTATCCCTGTGCTGCATACGGCTGACCGCCGTATTGCGGGGTCTGCTGCGGCGGGCCGTATGCGGCGCCGGCGGGGGGCACCTGTCCGCGGTCGGCGGGCGACCATGCGGCCGTGGCGTCGTCCGGTCCGCCTGGCTGCGGTGACTGCGGCACCGGCCGGGTGGCATCCGGGTCGGACGCCGGCCGCTTGCTGAAGAAGTGGTCGAACGTGTCATCGAACCCGGGCTCGTCGGGGCCCGGTTCACGCTGGTCAGGAGCGTTCACAAATCTCAACTCTCGCC
>CAYPQR010000666.1:0-1906 GCA_964412865.1 uncultured Intrasporangiaceae bacterium | reverse complement strand
CAGCGCCGGGCTCATAGGACTGGACGTATCCGTCCAGCGCGTCCTGGATCTCGTCAGGACGGATCGAGAGCTCCGTCATCTTCTTCTCCTTCTGCGTCGGCCTTCTGCTGGCCGGTGGTCTTTGCCGGGCCCTGGGGCCCACGATGCCAAGTGTGTTGCTAGCCCGCCATGGCGCGACGAGCCTCTTCGAGGCGGCGCTGGATCGTGCCGTCGATGACCTCGTCACCGATGCGCACCCGCACTCCGCCGAGCACGGACGGGTCGACGACGACATTGACCTGCACCGGACGGCCATACATGGAGCCGAGTGCGCGCGCGAGGCGCTGCTCGCGCTCGGCGTCCAGCGCCATGGCCGCGGTGACATTGGCGACCAGGCGCTCACGCATCCGGGCCGCCACCGAGATGTATGCGTCGAGCACGCGGTCGAAGCGGCCGCCCCTGGGGTGCGCCGCCGCCTGGGTGACGAGCGTCTGCGTCTCGGGCTCGACCTTGCCCTCCAGCAAGGTGGTGACCAGCCGGCTCTTGTCGGCTCCCGACCGCTGCCGGTTGGCCAGTGCGTCGCGTAGTTTCGGCGTGGTGGCGACGAGCCGCTCGAAGCTGAACAACTGCTGCTCCACCTCGTCGACCTTGTCACGCCGGTCGGCCGCGATGAAGACCGCCTCGACGGCCAACTGCTCGACGGCATCGGGGATGTCGTCCTCGACCGACCAGCGGCGGCCGACGATCTCGCGCATCAGCGTCACGACGCTCGCGCCGACCTTGCCGGTCAGCAGCCGCTCGATCAGGCCCTGCTTGGTCTGCGCGTCCGACGCGGGGGCGCCCACGGCGCGGCGCAGGGCCGCGCTCTGGTCGAGCACGCCGACGACGCCGAAGAGCTCCTGGCCGACCTGCGATGCGTCGACGCTCGCGTCGGCCAGCAGGCTCTGCAGCTCCTGGCGGCAGGCCGCGAAGGCGGTGCGTGAGGCGCCTTGCATCAGACGCTCGCCTCGGTCTCGCCCGACCCGACCTTCTCCGCCTTCACCGACCCGGACTCCAGGTCGCTGAGGAACCGGTCGACGATCCCGCGCTGACGGGCCTCGTCCTCCAGCGACTCACCGACGATCTTGCTGGCCAGCTCGGTCGACAGCTTGCCGATGTGACCGCGAAGCTGCACCTGGGCCGCCTGCCGGTCGGACTCGGTCTGCTTGTGGGCCGCCTCGACGATGCGGGCCGACTCGGCATTGGCCTTCTGGCGGCTCTCGGCGACGATCTTCTCGCCGTCCTCGTGCGCCTGCTGCCGGATCTGACCGGCCTCCTGCCGTGCGTCGGTCAGCGCCGCGCGGTACTTCTCTTCGGTGTCCTTGGCGGACTTCTGTGCCTCGTCGAGCTCGTCGAAGCGCTGCTTGATGTTCTCCTGCCGCTCGGTGAGGGCCCGGTTGATCGGCGGGACGACCCACTTGGCGAGCGCCAGGAGGATGAGCACAAAGGCGATCAGCTCGGCGATGAACGTCCCGTTGGGGAGCAACGGGTTGTCGGCCGCCGGGACCAGTGAGTGAATCATCATGCCTCCTTCTCCTTCGCCAGGGAAGGAATCAGCCGGCCAGGACGAAAACGAACAGTGCCATGAAGGCGAGGTTGATGAAGTACATCGCCTCGGCCAGACCGACCGTCAGGAAGAAGACCGTCATCAGGCGGCTCTGCGCCTCCGGCTGACGGGCAATACCCGAGATGGTCGCGCTACCGGCGAGACCGTCACCGATGGACGCACCGATGGCACCGCCACCAAGTGCAAGGCCACCGCCGACGAAGGCACCGGCGGTCTTGACGGCCGATTCCATGGTGGTTGTGTCTGCCATGTCTTTCTCCTTGATTCCGGGTGACGGGGGTGTGCCCAGTCACCTGATTCTTCACTTACGTCGGTTGGTCT
>CAYPQR010000665.1:0-1917 GCA_964412865.1 uncultured Intrasporangiaceae bacterium | reverse complement strand
CTCGCCGCATTCGCCCTGACCTGTCTCGTGCCGACGCACCCGCCGCCGGAGGTGCCGGTGCCGGGGGAGCAGCTCGTGCGGGTCTCGACCGGTTCGCGGCTTGCCGTCGTCCATCTCGAGGCGACCGGGCGGTCTCATCATGCGCCGATCGTCGTGCTCCACGGCGGTCCGGGAATCCCCGACCTGCGCGACAACATCCGCGCGTTCGGCCCCCTGACGGGCGAGGGCTACGACGTCTATCTGTACGCCCAGCTCGGGGCCGGGGACTCCACCCGCCTCGACGACCCGGCCGGCTATGGCCGCGACCGCGACGTCGCGGATCTCGAGGCGCTGCGCCGCCGGCTGCATCTGGGCCGGATGGTGCTGGTCGGCCACTCGTACGGCGGCGAGCTCGCCGCGGCCTACCTCGCGCGTCACCCGGGGCGGGTCGCCGCGATGGTGCTGCTCTCCCCGGGCCCACTCGATCCCGCCGACCACAGCCCCGGCCGGGCGACAGCGGGTCTGTCGTTCGGTGCGCGGCTGCGGCTCTACCGCACACTGGCCGTCCCGCGGGCCCTGCTGGGTTACGCGCTGCTGCAGGTCAATCCCCGCGCCGCGCACGCCTACTACCCGGATGACGCCGCCGACGCCCGGAACGACCTGGTCATCGGGCGCAGCCGGTCCGCGCTGCACTGCCCAGGGCACGCCCCGGACACACAGCCCGTGCACGGCACCGGCTTCTACGCCCTGCAATACCCCCAGTCCCGAGCCGCGTCCGCGCCCACCGATCCCCGCAAGCAGCTCACCGGCCTGACCACACCGACCCTGATCGTCAAGGGCTCGTGCGACTACCTGTCCTGGAGTTCGGCGACCGACTACCTTCACCGCCTGCCCCGCGCGCGACTGGTGTATCTGCGCGGCGCCGGTCACAACGTCCAGCAGGACAAGCCGGCAATCACCCGCGAGCTGATCGTCGACCTGCTCGAGCATCGGCCGCTCGTCATCCGTCCCTACCATGGCACCACGCCACCTGCGGACTATCAGGGCCCGCCGTGAGACAGCGCTGTCCCGCGGAAGCGGTCACGGCCTGTGGCGCGCGCGATGTCGGGTCGTCCACGTAAGGTTGGGGCCGAGATGAGCAGCCTTTTCGATGACCTTCCCCTGCCCGGACTCGACTCCCGCTCCGCCTCGGCACAGGTGCCGACCGACGACGGCTCGCCGCACGCGGCGCGCGAGGTCGACGCGCACGGTGTGCCTCAGTGGGCCCGTCGCGGCGACGCAGCACCCGAGGACGCGGGCTCGGGCCGATGGCCGAAGGCCCGTGACATGTCGGCCGAGACGTTGCTGGAGGGGCTCAATCCCCAGCAGCGCGAGGCCGTCGTGCACGAGGGCTCGCCACTGCTCATCGTCGCCGGCGCGGGTTCGGGCAAGACCCGCGTCCTCACCCACCGCATCGCCTACCTGCTGGGCGAGCGTCACGTGCATCCCGGCCAGATCCTGGCGATCACCTTCACCAACAAGGCCGCCGCCGAGATGCGCGAGCGGGTCGCCGATCTCGTCGGGCCGGCCGCCAAGGCGATGTGGGTGTCGACGTTCCATTCGGCGTGCGTGCGCATCCTGCGCCGGGAGGCGACGAAGGTCGGCATGAAGTCCACCTTCTCCATCTATGACGCGGCCGACAGCCAGCGGCTCATGGCGATGGTGCTGCGCGACCTCGACCTCGACCCGAAACGCTATCCGCCGCGCTCGTTCAGCCACCAGGTGAGCAACCTGAAGAACGAGCTGATCGATGAGGAGACGTATGCCGGGCAGGTGAGCGAGGGCAACGGCCAGGAGCGGGTGCTGGCGGAGGCCTATGCCGCATACCAGCGCCGGCTGCGGCAGGCCAACGCCCTCGACTTCGACGACCTCATCATGACGACGGTCCACATGCTGCAG
>CAYPQR010000664.1:0-1923 GCA_964412865.1 uncultured Intrasporangiaceae bacterium | reverse complement strand
CGGGTGAAGGGGATCTCGCAGCCCTCCTTGGTTTTCGACTCGTCGATCCACGCATCCGGCACGAACGGTTTCACTTCTCGCTCGAAATATTCGTGGATGTCCTCGTCCCAAGGCACGTTCTCGGTGTCGCGCAGATCGCTGCTGGGCTCCGGTTTGCCCTTCGATGTGACGATGTCGGCGTCCTCATCGGGCTCGGACAGCCCCGCATACAGCGCCTTCATCTGCGCCGTGGTGAGCGACACCCCGCCGTCCTTCAACGCCGGGCTGAGCACCTTCTGGAATGCCGGCTTGTTCGTCCACACCTGCGAACCATGCTGGGAAGTAAGCGTTTCGAGCGCTTTTCGCAGATCGGCGTGCGCGCCTTCGTCCAGCTTGGCGAGTTGCTTGGCCGACAGCGCTCGCTCGACACGGTCGGCGGTGACGGCGAAGTTGAGCCGCAGTGGCCGCTCCACCGTGATGGTGCGATAGAAGAAGTCGGTGGTGGCGAAGATCTTGCTCGTCTTCGACTCCGCAAACGCGCGATAGGTCGCCACGATCTCGGCGCGCTGCGCCTGCGTGATGTGGTTGCGCTTGGACCCGACCGACTTGCGCATCTTCTCGAACAGCTTCGTGCCATCGACCAGCTGCACCTGGCCACGGCGCTCGGCAGGCTTGTCCTTGCTCAGGATCCACACATACGTCGCGATGCCGGTGTTGTAGAACATGTCGGTCGGCAGCGCGATGATCGCCTCCAGCCAGTCCTGCTCGAGCATCCACTTGCGGATGTTGGACTCCCCCGAGCCGGCACCCCCGGTGAACAGCGGCGACCCATTCAACACGATCCCGGCCCGGCCGCCGCGCTGCTCCTTGCCAGGCTCGTGCATCTTGGAGATCAAATGCATCAAGAACAGCAGCGACCCGTCGCTCACCCTGGGCAGGCCTGCGCCGAAGCGGCCGGCCCAGCCGAGCTCCTCGTGCTCGTCGACGACCGCGCCGCGGATCTTCTTCCAGTCCACGCCGAACGGCGGATTGCTCAGGCAATAATGGAAGGTGCGGCCGCCGAACGCGTCGTGGGTGAGGGTGTCGCCATACGCGATCGCGTCGATCGGCTGGCCCTTGAGGATCATGTCGGCCTTGCACACGGCATACGACTGCGGATTGATCTCCTGGCCCACCAGATTGGGCTTCGCCTTCGGATTGGTCGTTTTGATGTGATCGTCAGCGGTCGAGAGCATCCCGCCCGTGCCGGCGGTCGGGTCATACACCGAGCGGATGACTCCCTCGCCGGTCAGCCCGTCGTCGCCCTCGAGCAGGATCGTGACCATCAGTTCGATCACGTCGCGTGGGGTGAAGTGCTCACCGGCGGTCTCGTTGCTCGCCTCGGCGAACTTGCGGATCAGCTCTTCGAAGATGTGCCCCATCGCCTCGTTGCCGACGGCTGTCGGCGACAGGTCGACCTTCGCGAAGTGCTGCAACACCACCAGCAGCAGGTCGTGCCCGGCCAGCTCATCGATGTGCTCCAGGATCTTGAACTTGTCGAAGATATCGCGGACGTTGGGCGAGAACCCCTCGACGTAGTTCTCCAGGTTGCCCTGCAGGTTGTCGATGTCACCCTGCAGCGTCTTGAGGGTGTAGGGGCTGGTGTTCCAGAACGTGTAAGGATGCTTCGCCCTGGCCCGCAGCATGCCCGCGCTCACACTGCCCGGGTGCTCCTCGACCGCCTGCAGCACGGCCGACTTCGTGGGCTCCAGCACCGAGTCGAGCCGGCGCAACACCGTGAACGGCAGGATCACGTCGCCGAACTCGTGCGCCTTGAACGACCCGCGCAGGAGGTCGGCGGCGCTCCAGATGAACTGCGCGTGATTGAGCATCAGACCCCTTCGTCATCCCGTCCCGGTGAGACAAAGGTACCGATGGGGCGCGGCCGGCGTCCCGCGAGGCTCA
>CAYPQR010000663.1:0-1933 GCA_964412865.1 uncultured Intrasporangiaceae bacterium | reverse complement strand
CGTTCGTCGACTCGGTGAACGACGCCGGAGGTGGCCGCGTTGCCGATATCGGCTGCGGTCCGGGGTATGTCACCGGGCATCTCCACGATGCCGGCCTCGAGGCGTTCGGCATCGATCTGTCGCCCGGAATGGTGGCCATCGCCAAACGTCATCACCCCGGCCTGCATTTCGAGGTGGGCACGATGACCGATCTCGATCTGGCGGATCACTCCCTCGGGGGAATCGTCGCGTTCTGGTCCGTGATTCACGTGCCGGACCACGCCATGCCGAAAGTGTGCGACGAGTTCCATCGCGTGTTGCGCCCAGGAAGTCCACTGCTGGTCGGCTTCCACGTCGGCGACGAGACACGGCACACGTCCGAGGGTTATACGGGCCGAGCCATCAGTGTGGACAGCCACCGTCGTCGACCGGGCACGATGATGAACTGGATCCGCGCAGCAGGATTCACGATCGAGGCCGACCTGGTCATCGGGCCCGACGAGGATGTCCCCGGCGCACTCGTATTCGCGGCCAGAGATGCCTGATCCCTCGCATCGGGCTCACGCTGCTGGTCGAGTTCCTTGGCGCTTCCTGTGACGCCTTGCGGGCGTGAAAGTGGCCGCTCTGGCTGGTCAGTGGCGATGGCCGCGCCAGCCGTGGCTACTCGGGTTCACCGTGGCGAAGATGCGGCTGAACGCCCACTTCGACTGCGCGATACCTGAGCACGTGTTGGACGGGGCGCCCTGGGTCTGACCGGCACAACTACCGTTGTCACGCTGAAGCGCCCAGAAACTGATCATGTTGACGTCGGCCCGTCGTGCCCAGCGCACGAACTTCCTGGCCTGGTCCACGGTGAACACCTCGTAGGCGTTGCCCGTGCCGAAGACGTAGTCGTCGGCGCCGTTCATCTGGGTGACGCTGATACGCCTCCAGATCCGCCTGTCCGACTGATGCGGATAGATGGTCGCGCGCAACTGCCCGACGAGCCCGGCCGCGGCCGTCTGCGAATCCTCGAGCATGTTCTGCGGCGTGCCGTAGTAGTAGTCGAACGTCATGACGTTGACACCGGCAACCTTCGCATGTGCGGCGGCAGCGGACGTGAGCACGTCGACGCCGGTCGCCCCGAGTCCGGTGGCCGCGGACGGCAGCGTATAGACGATCTGCACGTCTCGATGCGTGCGGTGCGCCCACCGGTTCACGAGGGCGATGGCTTGGTTGCGCCGCGTGACGCCGGCTGTGTCGGTGATCGCGGTTGCCTCGATGTCGAAGTCCAGGCGGTGGACGTTCAGGGTCGTGATGACACGCTCGTATTCGCGGGCGATCTTCGTGACGCTGGTGCAACTGTCGGCGAGTTCCGTGCCTGTCGTATCCGCCGCATAGCCGCCGAACGACGGGATGACGTCGCCGCCCTGGCGACGGATCCGGGTGATCTCGCGCGCCATGTGCCCGTGAGCTGACACCGGCTCCGCGACAGGATTCCCGTCGCGATCGGTGTCGGTGCCCTTGGGCCAATACACCGTGCACGACCCCGGATTCTTCGTCTTGAGGAACGCCAGGCTCAGATATCGGGATCCGGAGCGGCGGGCGGTAGCTGCCAGATCATGCACCTCGGTGACGTCGACGTAGGGCGCCGAGAAATGGTGTGGCAGTGGGGGTGCGGCCCGCAGACCCGGCCCGTGCGTATGCCATCGCGCCGAGGCGCCGGATGAGATGGGCACGGCGGATGCCGAGGATGCCGTGGCGATCATCGCCAGCGACGCCGCCAGAGCGCCGAGAGCGGGCAGGATACGCGAGCGCCTCATGAAGACTCCTTGATCTCCTGGGCCGAATATTTATTTGTTAGTAAGTTTGACTAACAGCGGGACGCTAGCACCACCGGACTGCGCGTGGTGCGAAAAGAGCCCACCCAGATGAGCGCGTGCACCGGCGAACTGGACCGGCCGGGCGGAGGGAG
>CAYPQR010000662.1:0-1940 GCA_964412865.1 uncultured Intrasporangiaceae bacterium | reverse complement strand
ATCTTTGCGCTCTTCCGCGCCTTAGGAGGCCAAGCTGCCTTAGACGGAACCGGCTTGGTTGAGCCGGGTGAGTGCCCCAGTACGAGGCGAGCGAGTGGGGAATGCCCGCTCGCCGGGGGCATGAGCTGTCACGGTCGTGGGAGCGCTCCGTTGCGCGTTGCTGCGGTCCTCGTGTCGGTAGTGATGTGCCTGACGGACGGGACAGTGAGAACGGCGACGGCGCCGAGCACTGTCCACGCCGAGCCAACCCACAGTGTGGTGGTCGCGCCGATGCGTGCGGCGACGATTCCGGCCAGCGCGAATCCGAGTGGCTTCAGTGCGTAGGAACCGAGCCAGTCGTAGGCTCCTACACGCGACAATGCTTCGGTGGGCACTTCGTGCTGGATCGTCGTTTCCCACAGTGTCATGTATACGGCGATGCCGGCACCGGCAATGCCGGCGCCGAGGACCGTGATCGGCAGCGGTGCATCCGCAGCCACGAGGGCAATCGGTGCAGCAAGGGCGATTGTTGCGGTGATGGCGACCACCAGGGGTCGACGCGGACGGATCCGCCTCATGGTCAGGCCACCGGCCATGGCGCCCACGCCTTGCCCCGCCAGAATCAGCCCCCACCCAGCCGGCCCGCCGGGACGGTGGGTAGCCAGTGCCGCACCGAGTGCGAGGAATGGTGAGTTCGCGACCAGGTGGAAGAGGCTGATTTGTGTCACGCCGACCCATAACCAGGTTCGCGACGTGAATTCCCCCCATCCGCGGCGCAGTTGCATCAGCGGACCTTCATCGGCTCGTGGCGTCGACTGCGGGGTACGCAACAGCGCCAAGCATATAACGCTCACCAAGTAGGTCGCCGCATCAAGGCCGATAGCCCACCCGGCCCCTCCCGCCGCGACCATGACACCTGCGATCGCGGGCCCAGCCAGCTGACCGGCCGACGCAGCCACCCCCTTGAGCGCGTTGGCTCGGTGCAGATCACCGGGATGCAGGATCAGCGGTAGAAGCCCACTGAGCGCCGGGTTGAAAAATGCCTGCCCGACACCCAGTAGCGCCGACAAGAAAATGAATTGAGTCAGCGTCGGAGCACCGGCCAGCACCAGGATCGTAAGGACGATCTCGGCACCACAACGCAGCGCGTCGGCCGCGACCATCACCGTCTTGCGCGGATATCGGTCAGCGGCCACACCGCCGACCAGGAGAAGAGCGATCAAGGGTACCGTCTGCGCCGCTAGCACGAAACCCAGTTCCGTTGCTGTGTATCCATCTTCGAGGACGGCGAAGCTGAGCGCGACCGGAAGCATTCCGGTGCCGACAGCAGACGTCGCGAATGCTCCGAAGAACAGCCGGAAATCACGGTCGCGAACACTCCCTCGCGGTGGGTTGGTCGTTGACGAGTCAGTACGTTGGCTCGGGCACACGGGAAAGGCCTCCTCGCAGCCATAGGTCGAACAGGGCGGAGGGGGAGACGACCGAGTGGTCAGAGGCGGCGCCTCGAACGCCAATGGAAATGGAGCACAGACATGCTGCTCTCAACATCAGATTGGGGGGCTCACAGCCTCAACCCACGGGCAGCCCTCGGGCCGCCACACGGGAACACTACACGACCGGGGACGGCGACGACGCACGAATCATGACGACAGCGAGGCAGTCTCCGGGCCGGAGCTCACGTCGGAGTGATCGAATCAGGGCTTCGTCGGTGCGGGCCAGGGATAGGAGAATTTTCGCTACTCGTGGCGTCCACTGCTGGCCGAGGTCATGCCGTGTTGTGCAGATCGGGTGGTCTGCCGGGCCCGTAGGTCAGTGGGTCATCGGGTGGCAGGGGCGCGGTGGGCATCCGTCCCGGGGTCAGGTCCCAGATCACGTCGGTTTCGGTGATGTGGGGCAGGTAGCCGCGGGAGTGGACGATGTGGTGATGCCTGGAGCAAAGCAGCGTGCCGTTGGTGACGGTG
>CAYPQR010000661.1:0-1947 GCA_964412865.1 uncultured Intrasporangiaceae bacterium | reverse complement strand
GCGTCGGTGGCCTGCTGCGGGTCCTGCGGCAGGTCCCGCTCCGCGTCGGGCGGCACGACGATGCGCTCGATGGCGAGGGCCGCGCCGTCGACCTCGGACGGCCACGCGATGCGGCCCAGCATCGACTCGATGGACGACGTCGGCGGCATACCCTCCTGTTCCACGGTGGACAGCGCGTCCGGGTCGGTGCCGGCCAACTGCCCGGCCAGGGCGGGCTCGCGGCGCAGCAGGTCGGCGTTGCGGGCGATCGCGAACAGTCGCGGCGGCTGATCCCAGCCCGACCGCGCGACATGGCGCTCGGTGTCGACGGCGCACGACGCCAAGGGGGAGAGCGCGTCGCCGGCGCTCATGCGAGACGGCCTTCGTCAAATCGGCTCATAGCCAGACATCGTGCCGGATGAGACGTTATGGGATCGCGACGGGTAGCTTCACGCGTTCATAGCCTGAAAGGTTAGGTTGGAGCCAATCCATCAGGCGAAGGACGGGCAGCACGTGAGCACCTCGGACCAGAGCGGCGGCGAGCCGAATCGGCCCCACGGTCCCCAGTTGGGGCTGGCGCCCCGGTTGCGCAGGCAGCGCCGCCGCATCCTGTGGGGCATCCTCGGCATCATCGTGCTGCTCATCGCGGTCGGTCTGTGGGCGAGCATCTGGACCGACAAGCTCTGGTACGACTCGGTCGGCTACTCGACGGTCTTCCGGGTGCAGATCCTCACCAAGGTGACGATGTTCGTGGCCGGATGGCTCGTGGTGGCCGGCCTGGTCTATTCGAGCCTCGCGATCGCCTATCGCCGGCGCCCGATCTATGCGCCGACCACGGCCGACCTGGACAGCATGGACCACTACCGGGAGGTGCTGGAGCCCTTCCGCAAGGTCAGCTTCGTCGCCGTGCCGACGATCTTCGGCCTGTTCGCGGGATCGGCCGCCAGCGGGCAGTGGCAGCTCGCCCTGCTCTGGCTCAACCGGCAGCCCTTCGGGCGCACCGACCCGCAGTTCCACAAGGACATCGGGTTCTACGTCTTCACGCTGCCGTGGCTGCAGTTCATCGTCGGGTTCCTCACGCTGGCCCTCGTGCTGGCGTTCATCGCGGCCGTCGTCGTGCACTACCTGTATGGCGGCATCTCGCTGCAGGGCCGCGGGCCGCGCACCACGGGCACCGCGCGGGTGCACCTGTCGCTGATCGCATGCGCCATCGTGCTGGTGAGGGGCGTGGCCTACTGGCTGGACCGGTATTCGATGACGACCTCGAAGTCCGGCCAGATCACGGGCATCGACTACACCGGCGTCCATGCCGGCCTGCCGACCAAGGAGATCCTTGCCGTCGCGGCCGTGCTGTGCGCGGCCCTGTTCGTCGCCACGATCTGGACCCGCACCTGGCGGCTACCGGCCATCGGCGTCGTGATGCTGCTGGTCTGCGCGATCGTGCTGGGCGGCATCTACCCGGCCGTGGTGCAGCGCTTCAAGGTCAAGCCGTCGGCGCGCACGCTGGAGGCGCCATACATCTCGCGGGCGATCAAGGCGACCCGGCACGCGTATGACCTGACCGACGTGAAGACCAAGTCCTACACGCCCGAGACGAAGACGAGCCAGGGTCAGCTGCGCGAGGACGCCTCGACCGTGCCGGGCATCCGGCTGCTCGATCCGATGGTGGTCTCGCCGACGTTCCAGCAGCTGCAGGGGCGGTTCAACTACTACCAGTTCGCCGACGCCCTGGACGTCGATCGCTACAAGCTGAACGGCAAGATGACCGACACCGTCATCGGCGTGCGCGGCCTCGACCTGAAGGGCCTGCCGGCAGGGCAGCGCAACTGGGTCAACGACCACACCGTGTTCACGCACGGTTTCGGGGTCGTCGCGGCCTACGGCAACAAGCGCTCGGCCAGCGGCGAGCCGGTGTTCTACGAGTCCGACATCCCGCCGGTGGGCAAGCTCGGCACGTTCCAGCCGCGC
>CAYPQR010000660.1:0-1949 GCA_964412865.1 uncultured Intrasporangiaceae bacterium | reverse complement strand
GCATCTCGTGGCCGTCGGCCTCGGCCAGCGCGTCGCGTACCTCGTCCAGGCTCAGCCCGAGCTCGACCAGCTGCCGCACCCGCAGCAGCAGGACGACGTCGCGCACGCCATACGTGCGGTAACCGTTGGCTGCCCTCTCCGGCTCCGGCAGCACCCCGGCATGGTGATAGTGGCGGATCATCCGCGTCGAGACGCCGGCGAGCTGCGCCAGCTCCCCGATCCTCAGCGTGCCGTCATCCATACCCACATCCCACACCTTGACGTCGTGTCAAGGTCAAACCCTGCGACGCACTCGGACGAAGCGGGGCCTTCAGAAGAACACCGACCAGCAGATGTCGTTGCGACGGCGCTGATCGTCCAGCACGAGCTCGCGGATCGGCTCCGGCAGCTGCTCTCGTTGCCAACGGCGTTCGCGTATGCCCGCCGCTGTCGAGTCGCCGTCGGCGGCCGCACGCACGGCCCTGATCGCATAGGCGGCCGCCCCGAGATCATGCTCCGCGACGTGGGCGACGGCGCCAGCCTGGCCGGCCGCATACGCCGCGTGGCGCGCGGCACCGGTGAGTGGACGCGCCGCGCCCATCGCGTGGCCGCCCGCTGCCCGCGACTGCATCATCGAGATCTCCCCGCGCGCCCAGGCGCGAATGTGCTCGATGGCATGCCGTGGGCGCGGGTCCTCCGGGCACACCGACTCGAACAGGTGCAGCACGTGCTCGGCGCAGTCCGCCGACCACTGGGCCAACAGACGGTGGTCGGCGTCGGTGAGCGTGCCGCCGCGCCGGATGGTGATGAGTCGCGGATCGCGCACCGTCGGCAGAATCACGACGGATCCTCCCCGTCGTCACCGGCGCCGGCCTCCCGGCCCGGCTCGTCGAACGTGACGTCGATGTCCTGGAAGCCCTTCGCCCGCGTCGCCTCGGCCTGACCCGTGTATTCCGCCTTGTCGCCCCGGGTGAGTTGCACATCGTCGGTGAACGGCGTGAGCAGTGCGCGTGGGTAGGTGCGGTCGACCCGCACGGCGTCGATCTCCATGCACGCCACCACGACGACGGCCGCCACATAGAGGAAGGCGAGCATGCCCAGCACGAAGGCGAACACGCCGTTGATCGCCGAGGCGTTGCGCACCACGCCGTCGACATAGTTGACGCCCACGTACTGCAGCACTTCCCACAGGACGCCTGCCAGGACGGCGCCGGGGAGCAGTTCGCGCATCGTGAGCCGGCGGACCGTGCCGATCCGGAACGCGATCAGGAAGACACCGATGTTGACCAGGACGGTCCCGACGAGTGCCATGACGTGCCCGAGCAGCGGGAGCTCGATGACGGTGTCCAGCAGCGACGACTCGACGGTCAGAGCCACCAGGCCGAGGCCGACCGTGCAGAGCAGCAGCAGCGAGCGTCCCCGGGCGTGCAACGGGTTGGGTCGCTCGTTGCGGGGCACCTGCCAGACCGTGTTCGACGCGTGCTGGAAGACCTGCGCCGCGCCGAGCGCGCCATACAGCATGGTCAGCGCGCTGACGGCGACGCCCCACCCGTTGCCGCTGAGCCCCTGCGGGGCGTGCAATTGATCTCCCACCACGGGGAACTCGCTCAACGCGGAGTCGATCAGCCGTTGCTGCAGGTCCGGCTGGCCACGCAGGACGACACCGAGAACGGTCGAGGCGAGCACCAGGACCGGGAAGAGCGAGACGAAGACGTAGTAGGTGATCAGCGCGGCCAGGTAGTTGCCCATGTCGTCGACATACTTGTAGACCACGGCGATCGGGAACCCCAGCACCGGCGTTCGGCGCTGAGCCCGGTCCAGCACTCCGGCGATCCCCACGCACCGAACCTACAGACGGTGCACCGGGTTGGGAAGTGACCCGCCGCGTCAGGACGGCGGGTTGTGTGTGGACGATTGTGCTCACTCACGGCCGGCATGCCGGGGCTGTCGCGGCGCGCCATGGCGGCGGA
>CAYPQR010000659.1:0-1952 GCA_964412865.1 uncultured Intrasporangiaceae bacterium | reverse complement strand
TCGCCGGCCGACCGCGGCTGCTCCATCTCGAGGAGGGCGGAGGCGACGGCCGGTGTCTCGCCGGCGCGGCTCGCATACTCCTTCGCCATGACACCGGCCAGGCTGGACAGTTCGATGACCATCTGGGAGGACAGGTCGAACTTCGCCAGTTCGCCGGCCCTCTTCAGCGTGGCTCGCTCGTCGGTGGTGAGGTCGACACCGGCGGCGAGTGTCGTTGCCACATCGGCGATCCGGTCGGCTCGGTCCGCCATCGACCCGACGCGATTCTCGAAGGTGAGCTTGCCGATCGCGGCCCGCAGATCGGACAGGGGCACCCTCAGGTCGGCGTCGTAGAAGAACGCGGCATCCTCGTAGCGCGCCCGCAGCACCGATTCGTTGCCGAGGCGCACGAGGTCGTCGTCACAGTCACCGCCGGCGATGGTCACGAAGTGCGGCATCAGCGCGCCGTTCTCGTCGCGCACCGGCAGGTAGCGCTGGTGCTTACGCATGACGGTGGTCAGGATCTGCTCGGGGACCCGCAGATACTTCGTCTCGAAGGCGCCGAGGATGCCGTGGGGCTGCTCGACCAGGTTGGTGATCTCGTCGACCAGCGCGGCCTCCGCCTCGACGTCGACCGTGCCGCCGACCGTCGCCGCGAGCCGCCGCGCCTGGGCGACGACCTGCTCGCGGCGTGCCTCCGGGTCGAGCACCAGGCCGTGCTCCTCGAGGGCGGGCACGAGCACGTCGGCCGAGGCGACGTCGACCAGCGGCTGCGTAGCGGTGCGCTGCACGTAGGTCTGGCGCCCGGCGCGCAGCTGGGAGGCCTCCGTCGGCACCACGATGTCGCCCCAGAGGGCCACGAGCCAGCGGATGGGCCGACTGAACGACAGCTGCGGGTCGCGCCAGCGCATGTTCTTGTCGGAGCGCAGGCCGCCGACCAGGTCCGCGACGATCTCACCGAGCACCTCGAGGGCACCGCGACCGACCTGGGTGATCTCGACCGCGACGTGCTCCGCGCCATCGAATTCAGCGCGCACGAGGCTCGATACGTCGACCTTCTGCCCGCGGGCGAAGCCTTGGGCGGCCTTCGTCGGATTGCCGTCCGCGTCGTATGCCGCGGCGACCTTCGGGCCCTTGCGCAGGCTCTGCGCATCGGGCTCGTGGGCCGACACCCGCTCGACCGTCGCGACGATGCGCCGCGGCGTGCCGACCACGGAGATCTCGCCATGGGTCAGCCGCGTCTGCGCGAGCTTCTCCTCGAGAGCCGCCCGCACCGCCGCGATGGTGTCGTCGACCACGTGCGGTGGCAGCTCCTCGACGCCGATCTCGAGGGCGAAGTCCTGGGGCTCGGTGGGCAGCGCGCCGCCGTCGACCGGTTCGGAGCCGGGCTGCGGGGGCATCACCGCGTGGTCGGTGACGGCCTGCACGCTCTCTCGCTTCAGCAGCGGGAAGCCGAGCTCCTCGCGCCGCTCGACCCACAGCGCCGAGATGTCGCGCGAGAGCCGCCGCATGGTCGAAAACGCCTTCGCCCGCTCGGTCGTCGAGATGGCGCCGCGGGAGTCGAGCACGTTGAACGCGTGCGACGACTTGAGCACGTAGGTGTGGGCGGGCACGGGCAGACGCGCATCGACCATGCGCTGCGCCTCGGCCACATAGTGCTCGTAGAGTTCGCGATTGGACAAGACGTCTGCGTCGTCGAGGTAGTAGCGGGACATCTCGTATTCCTGCTGGCCGAACGCCTCGCCGTAGGTGATGCCCGGCGCATACTGCATGTCCTTGAAATGGGTGACGCCCTGCTGCGCCATCATGATCCGCTCGATGCCGTAGGTCAGCTCGACCGAGACCGGGTCGAGGCTCTGGCCGCCGACCTGCTGGAAGTAGGTGAACTGGGTGATCTCCATGCCGTCCAGCCAGACCTCCCAGCCCAGGCCCCAGGCGCCGAGCGACGGGTGGGCCCAGTTGTCCTCGACGAA
>CAYPQR010000658.1:0-1953 GCA_964412865.1 uncultured Intrasporangiaceae bacterium | reverse complement strand
GAGTTGTACTTCATCACCGGCGCCGACGCGCTGGCCCAGATCGTGTCCTGGAAGGGCATCGACCGGATGTGGGATCTCGCCCACTTCATCGGCGTGACCCGGCCCGGCCATGTGCTCACCGACGCAGGTCTGCCGCAGGACCGGGTGACGCTGCAGGAGGTGCCCGCGATGGCGATCAGTTCGACGGAGTGCCGTGAGCGGGTTGCCGCGGGGCAGCCGATCTGGTATCTCGTGCCGGACGGTGTGGTGCAATACATCGGCAAGTATCAGCTATATCGCTCACGCAGCCAGATCCTGGAGGAGTAGTGGCCGCATCCGAACGCGCCGTCGACCTGGCCCGCGCTGCGGCTGCCGCGGCGGGCGGCAAGCTCGCGACCGACATCGTCGCCATCGACGTGACGGGCCAGCTCGCCCTGACCGACGTCTTCGTGATCGCGTCGGCCGACAACGAGCGCCAGGTGGTCGCCGTCGTCGACGCCATCGAGGAGCGGCTGCATGCCCTGCGCGCGAAGCCGGTGCGACGTGAAGGTTATCGCGAAGGGCGTTGGGCTCTCTTGGATTTCGGCGACATCGTGGTGCACGTGCAGCACGAGGAAGAGCGGAAGTTCTATGACCTCGAGCGCCTTTGGCGCGACTGTCCGCAGATCCCTCTCGACGAGCCCGACGAGCCATGAGACCGGATGCGCGCCGGCTGATCATCTGGCGGCACGGACAGACCGGTCACAATGCGCGAGGGGTCTGGCAGGGGCACAGTGACGTGCCGCTGTCGGCGAAGGGCCGGCATCAGGCCCGCAAGGCCGCCGAGCACTTGGCCGAATACAAGCCGTATGAGATCGTCACGAGCGACCTGTCCCGCGCCGCGATGACCGCTGCCGCGCTCGGGAGCGTATGCGGACTCACGCCGCTGGTCGACGAACGGCTGCGTGAGATCGACGTGGGCGAATGGTCCGGGCTCGACGGCGCGACGGTGCGGGAGCGGTATGCCGAACTGCTGCGCCGCGTCGACGAGGGGGAGGACCTGCCGCGTGGCCGTACCGGCGAGACGGTCGCCCAGGTGGCGAAGCGCTCGCGGGAGGTGGCGGACGAGGTGATCGCCCGTCTGCCCGCGGGGGAGTGCGCGGTCTTTGCGAGCCACGGGGTGACCAGTCGAGCGCTGGCGGCGTCGCTCGTGGGGATGGATCAGCATACGGCCTGGGTGACGCTTGCCGGGATGGGCAACTGCCGGTGGACTACACTTGTAGAATCCCGTGTTGGTTGGCGCATCGAAGGATGGAATGTATGTCGCTGAAGGCCGCCCGTCTGCCCGAACGACGTCGCTTCGCGCCTTCGCACTTCCAACGCCTGCTCAACTTCTTCCCACCTCTGCTCGGCGCGGGGATCCGCGTCCGTGAGATCAGCGACGACTGGACCCGGGCGAGAGTCGAGCTGCGCCTCAACCGACTCAACCGCAACCAACACGGCAGCGCGTTCGGCGGCTCGATCGGCGCCATGTCGGATGCGTTCTATGCGCTGCTGCTCATGCATCAGCTCGGCACGGGATACAACGTCTGGGACCAGGCGGCGCACATCGAATACGTGAGCCCCGGCGTCGGCACCGTGCATGGCCTCTTCGAGGTGCCGCCCGAGGTGACCGACGAGATCCGCCGGAAGGCCGCCACGGGGGAGAAGGTGTTGCACTGGTTCGAGACCGACCTGACGCTCGCGGACGGCACCGTGGTCGCTCACGTGCGACGGCAGGTCTACATCCGGCGCAAGAAGACCCCGGATTTGGAGACGGCCGGGGATAGTCGGTAAAGTGTGCCCGTCGCCGCACAGCGGAGGCACCCTATGGGGCTATGGCGCAGTTGGTAGCGCGCTTCCATGGCATGGAAGAGGTCAGGGGTTCGAATCCCCTTAGCTCCACTTTTTGTAGTAGGTGCTCGCAACGTGTCCACGCCGGCACCTTACGAGAGC
>CAYPQR010000657.1:0-1955 GCA_964412865.1 uncultured Intrasporangiaceae bacterium | reverse complement strand
TGCTGCGCACGAAATCCCTCGACGTCGGGCGGTTGCCCCGCACGCTCGAGCCGGCGCCGCACCGACGCGGATCCGCCGAGGACCTGCCCGACGATCCGTCCGAGGCGACGCAGGAGCGGCGCGAGGGCACGGTTGACGTCGAGGCGCTCCACCGAACCGGCGAGGTACCGCGACGGTCGGGGAACGTCGTGCACATACGGTTCGATGCGCGAGATGAGCGTCGGTCTGCGCCGCACGGGCAGGCCGGCGACGATCAGCAGGAGCCCGCACGCGACGGCGGCGCCGGCGAGGCCGCCGATCCATGCGGCCGTCATCGCATGACACGCACTTCGTCTGGCAGGCGGCCGATCCGCCGCATGATGCGATACGCGAGGAACGACACGAGCGCCCCGACCACCAGGATGACGACACCGGTGGCTGATCTGTATGCCACCAGGGAGTCACCGCGAGTCGCAAGCATCAGCAGCACAATCCACGGTGCGCACAGGGCAAGTCGGGCGGCGTTGACCGTCCAGCTCTGCCGGGCCTCGAGTTCTGCCCGCGTGCGGGCGTCGTCTCGCAGGAAGGTCGACAGGGTGCGCAGCAGTTTGCCGAGATCGGTGCCGCCGACCTCGCGCGCGATGCGCAGCGACTCGATGAGGCGGTCCGCGACCGGATCGCCCAGCCGGTCCTTGAGCGCGTCGAGGCACTCCTGGAACCGCCCGGTCGCCCGGTAGTCGTAGGCGAACTCGGCGAACGTCGGCCTCAGTTCCTCCGGGCCGCGCACGGCCAGTTGCGCGAGGGATTCCGGCAAGGCGAGTCCGGCTCGGACCGCCGACGCGATGTGATCGACGACGTCGGGCCATACGTCTCGCAGCTGCCGCCGGCGCCGGCGGGCGCGGGATCGCACCACCGCAGCCGGCGCGTATCCTGCGATTCCCGCAAACATCAACGCTATTGCCGGCACGGCGGTCGCGGCCATGCCAACGGCGAAGACGACGGCCGCGATAGTGACGCTCAGTGCGACGAGACGACCGAACGTCAGCCCGCCGATGCCCGACTGCACGATGTCGTCGTTCACCCGGGACACGACCGTTGTCGCGGAGGAGCGTCGAGTCCTCGGCCGGCGGGGCCAGCACGACCACCACATGCAGAACACACCTGCGCCGAAGACCAGTGACACCGCGAAGATCATGCGCGGTCGCTCAACAGCTGTGCGACGTCGAATCCGGCTCGGGCGAAACGCTCCTGATGCGGCGGGTATCCGTCGCCACGGACCAGGACACCTTCCTGATCGACGAAGATCTGGGACAACTCGATGACGTCACCTTCGGCACGCCCTGGCACCGCGACGATCTCACGTACTCTCCTGGTTCCGTCCCGTTCAAGGGCCAACTGCACGACCAGATCTATGGAGCCGGCGACGGTCGGCACGACGAACCCCGTGCTGACGTTGGGTCCGGCAAGCAGCGGCAGGGTGCACATCTTGGTGATGGCCTCACGGGCCGAGTTGGCGTGCACGGTCGCCATGCCCGGCAGCCCGCTGTTCAGCGCGATCAGCAGGTCGAGGCTCTCGGCCTGGCGCACCTCGCCGACGATGATGCGTGAAGGGCGCATCCGCAGAGCCTCTTTGACGAGTCGGCGCAGCGGAATCTCTCCAGTGCCCTCGAGGCTCATCTGCCGGCATTGCATCGGAGCCCAATCACGGAGGTTGAGTTGGAGCTCGAATACCTCCTCGCACGAAACGACGCGTTCGGTCGCCGGGATCGCCGACGCGAGACAGTTGAGCATGGTGGTCTTGCCCGCCTGCGTCCCTCCCGACACCAGCACATTGAGGCCCGCCGCGACCGCAGCCGACAGGAATCGCGCCGCCGGACGGGTCAGTGTGCGCATCCGCACCTGATCGTCCAGGCTGCGGGCCCGCACCACGAACTTGCGGACATTGACGAACCATGACCGGCGCGTGACATCCGGGA
>CAYPQR010000656.1:0-1956 GCA_964412865.1 uncultured Intrasporangiaceae bacterium | reverse complement strand
ACTACGACGAGGTGTTCGCCGAGGTCGACCGGATGCCCAAGTTCGAGGTGCCGGAGGGGCACACCCCGGAGAGCTGGCTGCGACACGAGATCGACGAGGGCATCCGCCTGCGCTACGACGGCGAGCCGGGCCAGGAGGTGCTCGAGCGCATCGAGACCGAGATGTCGGTCATCGAGCCGATGGGCTTCAGCTCCTATTTCCTCGTCGTCGCCGACATCTGCCGGCACGCCCGCGAGGTCGGGGTGCCGGTCGGGCCCGGCCGGGGGTCCGCGACGGGATCTCTGGTCGCCTACCTCACCCGCATCACCGAGCTGGATCCGCTGGAGCATCAGCTGCTGTTCGAGCGGTTCTTGAACCCCGAGCGCATCAGCCCTCCCGACATCGACCTCGACTTCGACGACCGTCAGCGTGACAAGATCATCGACTACGTCACCGACAAGTACGGTGCCGAATACACCGCGCAGGTCAACACGTTCGGCACCATCAAGGCGAAGGCGGCGGTCAAGGACGCCAACCGCATCCTGGGGTTCCCGTTCAGTCTCGGTGACAAGATCACCAAGGCGATGCCGCCGGATGTCATGGGCAAGGGTGTGCCGCTGCACGATCTGTTCAACCCGCAGCACGATCGCTACAGCGAGGGCGCCGACTTCCGGGCGCTCTACGAGCAGGATCCCGAGGTCAAGAAGGTCGTCGACACCGGCCTCGGCCTGGAGGGGCTGATCCGCGGCACCGGCGTGCACGCCTGCGCGTTCATCCTGTCGTCCGAGCCGCTGCTGGACGTCATCCCCATGCACCGCCGTGACAAGGACGGCATGATCATCGCGGGGTTCGCCTACCCGCAGTGCGAGGCCATGGGTCTGATCAAGATGGACTTCCTCGGCCTGCGCAACCTGGGCATCCTCGACCACGCGATCAAGATCATCAAGGCCAACCGGGGCGTGGACGTCTCGACCGAGACGATCCCGTTGGACGATCCGAAGACCTATGAGCTGATGGCGCGTGGTGACACCCTCGGCGTATTCCAGCTCGATGGCGGCCCGATGCGCAGCCTGCTGCGGTTGATGCGCCCCACCCGCTTCGAGGACGTCGCGGCCGTGCTGGCGCTCTACCGCCCGGGTCCGATGGCGGCCAACGCGCACATCAACTATGCCGAGCGCAAGAACGGCCGCCAGGAACTCACCCCGATCCACCCCGAGCTGAAGGAGGCCCTGGAGCCGATCCTGGGCACCACCTACCACCTGCTGGTGTATCAGGAGCAGACGATGGCCATCGCCCGGCAGTTGGCCGGGTTCACCCTCGGCGGCGCGGACACGCTGCGCAAGGCCATGGGCAAGAAGAAGAAGGAGATCCTGGACGAGCTGGAGCCGGCCTTCAAGGAGGGTATGGCGAAGAACGGCTTCTCCCGGGAAGCGGCCGACAAGATGTGGGAGACGATGCTCCCGTTCGGCCAATACGCGTTCAACAAGTCGCACACCGCCGGATACGGTCTCGTCTCCGTCTGGACGGCCTACCTGAAGGCCAACTTCCCAGCGGAATACGGTGCGGCCCTGCTGACCTCGGTGCAGGACTCCAAGGACAAGATGGCGCTCTATCTCGCCGACACCCGCAAGATGGGGGTGCGGGTGCTGCCGCCCGACGTCAACGAGTCGCAGGCCGAGTTCACCGCCGTGGGCGAGGACATCCGGTTCGGACTCGGCGCGGTGCGCAACGTGGGGGCCAACGTCGTCGATGCGATCGTCAAGGCACGAGAAGAGCACGGCAAGTTCACCTCGTTCGAGGACTTCTTGCGCAAGGGCGGTTCGGCGGTCTGCAACAAGAGGACGGTCGAGTCGCTGATCAAGGCGGGGGCGTTCGACGATCTGGGGCACACCCGGCAGGGTCTCGTGCACATCCACGAGACCTATGTCGACTCGATGTCGGAGGAGGCCAAGAAGAAGGAGCAGGGCCAGGACTCGC
>CAYPQR010000655.1:0-1962 GCA_964412865.1 uncultured Intrasporangiaceae bacterium | reverse complement strand
GCCATGACGAGGAGGGCCAGCTCGGTCTCGACGTGCTGGCGCGCCACCGGGTGACACTGGACCTGGACGGTGGACGGATCGGTTTCGACGAGGGTGACCACGTCGGGCCGGCTCACCCGCTCGACCTCGGCAGGTCGCGGCATCCTCACCTGACGCTTCGCTGGGGCGACATCGCGGCGTATGCCGTCGTCGACACCGGCTCCAGTGTCAGCCTCGTCGACACCGGTCTCGCGAAGCGCCATCCCGAATTGCTGACCCTGCTGGGGGACGATTCGACCGGCACGGACGCCGCGGGGATCCAGCAGTCCGGGCAGATTCACACCCTCGCGGGCCCGAGCGTCGAGGGCCTGCAGTTCGCCGCGCATACGGCGGCGGTGGTCGACCTGCGGTTCATCAACGAAGGAGCGCAGCGGCCCGTCGACCTCGTGGTGGGCTATCCGATGCTGCGACAAGCGATCTGGGTGTTCGACTTCCCACAGCGCAACTGGTCGGCGCAGCTGCCCTGAGCGGCCTGCGCGCTGACGACCGAGCGGCACGAGACTGTTGTCCGACCCGCTGCAGGGCCGCATTCTTGCGCTGCGGACTGTCCGGACGCGCATGGCGAGGACGGCAAGACGTGGCGTAGGGCGTATTGGGTGCGACCTGTGCCTTGGCGACTCGGCTGGGAGCTGCACGTTGACGGCGTCGGCGTGATGCGGTGCACCGAGCTCGCCGACGCCGAGAAGACGACTTGCCATTTCCTGGCCCCAATGAGGCATCGATGACGCTCGTACTCATGGGGGACAGTCACCTGGCCCGGGTGCGTCGCGGGTTGATGAGTTTGGGTCCAGGGGTCCGCAACGTCGCCGTCGGAGGCGCGACAATCAAGGACCTCGACGGCCAACTCGATCTCGTCGCGGCCATGGGACCCGAGACGGTCGTGCTCTCCGTTGGGACGAACGATGCTGCGCTGCGGAGCGGTGTCTCGTGCGAGTGCTTTGTGGCCGGCCTGGAGCAGGTGCTTGTCCGACTTCGGGGGTTGGCGGTTATCAATTTGGCGCCGCTCATCGGCAGAGATGTTTCGATGCCAGAGCTACCTGATGGTCCCGGCATAACGTGCCATGGTTCGGCGGCCTTGTTGGCGTGGAGAGATGCGACGTGGTGGCTATGGCTGAGCGCGTCCGCAAACGAGCGATGGTGGATGCTCGAGGACGACCTCGCCGATGGCTGGTCGTAGAGGAGTAGAACCATGTCGACGGTGCAGCGCAGACTAATGGTGGAGTCTGGCAAGGATCTCTATTCACGTCTGATCAAGTCCTCGATTCAGGTCGCGAGGTGGTACGCTGGCCGTATGCAGACGATGTCCATCAGCGCCGCAAAGGCGAAGCTCAATGAGCTCGTCGACGATGCGGCGCGCACCCACGAGCACCTGACGATCACCAAGAATGGTGCGCCGGCCGCAGTGATGGTCTCAGCCGACGAATGGGAATCGATCCAGGAGACGCTGTTCTGGCAGTCCCAGCCGCACATCGCCGACGATCTCGCTCAGGCACGCGAGGACCTCGAGTCCGGTGACACGCTCACCGGTGACAAGTTGCGGGCCCGTTACGGGCTGCCCCCGCTTGCTCAGTGAGCCACGAGCATCCCTGGCGGCTTGAAGTCACGTCCCCCGCCCAGCGCGATCTGGCCCGTATCCCACCCCGGTATGCCATCGCGATCATCGAGTTCCTCACGGTCGTGCTACCGACCAACCCACACCGACTCGGCAAACCCCTACGTAACGAACTCGAGGGCCTTCACGGCGCCCGCCGCGGCGACTACCGGGTGCTGTATTTGATCGACAACGAGCGGCATACCGTTGCAATCCTTCGAGTCGACCACCGCGGCCGCGTCTGCAAGACCCGGTGAGCACCTGGCCGGCTCTTGGGCACCTGATGCTCGAGGGTTTGGTCTTCTTCCGAGCCGACCGGTTGCGCACTGCGA
>CAYPQR010000654.1:0-1962 GCA_964412865.1 uncultured Intrasporangiaceae bacterium | reverse complement strand
CCGCTGATCGCGTTGGTCTCCGACATCAGCGGCGTGTGCAGAGCGTGGGTCACGTTGGTGATCACGTAGAACCCGACGATCACCGCGAGCGCGAACACCGTGAAGTGGCTCAGGAACGCCGTCGGCGACACGGACGCGATCAAGGCGAACACGATGGCGGCCAGGGCCATTCCGCCGTACCGTCGGCGTGCCCTGGTCCGCTGATCGATCGGGCGAGCCGCGTCGAGATCACCGGACGTCGACTCGGGTTCTCGTTCGGTGGGCTCGGCCGGCTTGGCCGGCGCCGCCGACACCGCGACCTCGGGCGGCGGCCAGGTGATCTCGCCCTGCCGCACGACCGTCAGCGCCCGCACGACCTGGTCGTCGAAGTCGAGCACGACCCGTCCGTCCTTGCCGGGCGTGATCAGCTTGAACAGGTTGACCACGTTGGTGCCGTAGAGCTGTGACGCCTGCGCGGGCAGCCGCGCCGGCAGGTCGGTGTAGCCGACCACGGAAATGCCGCCGTCGGTGTGCACCACCTGATCGGCTTGTGTCACCTCGCAATTGCCGCCGTTGGCTGCGGCCATGTCGACGATCACACTGCCCGGGCGCATCGCCGCGACCGTCTCGGCGGTGATCAGCCGCGGCGCCGGCCGGCCCGGGATCAGCGCCGTCGTGACGACGATGTCCGCATCCGCGCATTCACGGGCATACAGCTGCATCGCGAGCGCCTCCATGTCGGCCGACATCTCCCGCGCATACCCGTCCGCCGACGCCTCCTGCTCGGGGGTCTCCAGCCGCGCGAAGGTCGCCCCCAGCGACTCGACCTGTTCGGCCACCTCCGGCCGCACGTCGAAGGCCCGCACGACCGCGCCGAGGCTCGCGGCCGTGCCGATCGCCGCCAGCCCGGCGACGCCGGCCCCGATCACGAACACCTTGGCCGGCGGCACCTTCCCGGCGGCCGTGACCTGGCCGGTGAACAGCGACCCGAACTCGTGCGCGGCCTCCACGACCGCGCGGTATCCGCCCAGTCCGGCCATCGACGACAGCACGTCGAGCGACTGCGCCCGGCTGATCCGCGGCACCGCATCCATGGCCAGCGCCGTCACTCCACGGGCCGCCAGCGCCTCCAGCCGCTCGGGCGCCAGCGCCGGCGACAGCAGCGCCACCAGGGTCGCGCCGGGAGTCAGCCGATCGATGTGCTCCTGATCCGGCGGGTTCACCTGCAGCACGACGTCCGCCGCCCACGCCTCATCGGCCGCGACGATCGTCGCCCCGGCCCGCGCATAGGCGTCGTCCAGACAGCTGGCCTTCTCGCCGGCGCCGGCCTCGACCAGCACCTCGAAACCCAGCTCGATCAATCGGCGGGTCGTCTTCGGCGTCGCCGCCACCCGGGTCTCGCCCGGGTGACACTCCGCCGGCACTCCGATCCGCATACGAATGCTCCTCGACGTTGCAGGGCCCTTCAGGGTTCTCCGCCCACGCGATGGTGATCGCCTCGCAGACACAGTCGGCCTGACCGCGCCGTGATAAGCGGGCCGAGACCGGTTCGCAGGAGACTACCAAGCCTGGCCCGGCTCCATCGAGATCTGCCGGTATGCGGACCCTCCGGACCCGACGTCATGCCCCGGACGGCGCGCCGCCGGCGAAGACGGCCGGGATCACGACCTCTCCCGTCGACCGGCCGTCCGGCTGCAGCAGCCAGCCCATCTGCTTGTGCGTGCGCAACTCCAGGATGGAGTCGACGTGCTGGACCGACGGGGCGATCCGCCCGATCGTGCGCTCGATGTCGGTCAGTTCGGCCACCGTCCGGGCGTGCACGCTCAGCATGAGGTTCGCGTCGCCGGTGACCGTCAGACACATCCGCACCTGCGGCACCTCCGCGATCGCGAGGACCGACCGATGCACGTCCGCGGGTGCCACGCTCAACAGCAGGTATTGCGAGAGCGGCCAGCCCGCGAACTGCGGGGCGAGGTCGCATCG
>CAYPQR010000653.1:0-1964 GCA_964412865.1 uncultured Intrasporangiaceae bacterium | reverse complement strand
GTAGTTGTAGAGATTGAAGACCGGGTGGATCGAGACCAGGTCCATGTGGGCGTCGAAGTAGGAGTCGATCGTGCCGACATCGCGCCAATACCCCTTGTCGCGGTCGGTGGCGCCGGGGATCTGGTTGTCCTTGAAGTCGTAGGCGTAGGCCTCCCCGCGCCGCACGAAGTAGGGCACGATGTCGCCGCCCATGTCGTGTTTGCTCGACTCGTCGTCGGCATCGGCGGTGACCGCCTCCACGAGCGCGTCGGCATCGAAGACATAGTTGCCCATGGAGGCGAGGATCTCGCCGGGGCTGTCCGGCAGGCCCTGCGGATCCTTCGGCTTCTCGCGGAACGCCGCGATGCGCCCGCTCTTGTCGGCGGTCGGCTCGATCACCCCGAACTGATGGGCCTGGTCGATCGGCTGCCGGATCGCGGCGACGCTGACCTTCGCGCCGGAGTCGATGTGGTCCTCGACCATCTGGCTGAAGTCCATGCGGTAGACGTGGTCGGCACCGACGACCACGACGATGTCGGGGTGCTCGTCATAGATCAGGTTGAGGCTCTGATAGATCGCGTCGGCCGAGCCGAGGAACCAGCGCTTGCCGCGCCGCTGCTGGGCCGGCACGGGCGCGACGTAGTTGCCGAGGCCCGTCGACATACGCCACGTCACGGAGATGTGACGGTCCAGGCTGTGCGATTTGTATTGCGTCAGCATGACGATCTTGTAGTACGCGCTGTTGGTCAGATTGGACAGCGCGAAATCGATCAACCGGTAGACCCCGCCGAACGGCACTGCGGGCTTGGCGCGGTCGGCCGTCAGCGGCATCAGCCGCTTGCCCTCCCCGCCCGCGAGCACGATTGCCAGCACCTTCGGCCCTTGACGTCGAGCAGCCATGCCCCCAACCTAAGCGCCCGTCGGAGTTTCGTGTCGGATTTCTCACCCACTGGAGTGACGAGTGGTCGCGTGGCGGGCTAGCGTCGAGCCCGTGAGAGTCGACCTGCTGACCAAGGAGTACCCGCCCAACATCTACGGCGGCGCGGGGGTGCATGTCGCCGAGCTCGTCCGCGCGCTGCGGGCCTGCGGCGTCGACACGCGCGTTCGCGCGTTCGGGAGCCCCGTGCGCGAGGAGGGCACCACAGGCTACCCGGACCTGCCCGAACTGGCAGGCGCGAACGCCGCCCTGCGGACGCTGGGTGTCGATCTGACGATGACCCAGGACTGCGCGGGGGCGGATGTCGTGCACTCCCACACGTGGTATGCCAACCTGGCGGGCCATCTCGCGGGCCTGCTGCACGACGTGCCGCACGTGATCACCGCGCATAGCCTGGAGCCCATGCGACCGTGGAAGGCGGAGCAGCTGGGCGGCGGCTACCGAGTGTCGTCGTTCGCCGAACGGACGGCATATGAGGCAGCGGCCGGCATCATCGCCGTCAGCCACGGGATGCGATCCGACGTGCTGCGCAGCTACCCCGACCTGGATCCGGGGCGCGTCCACGTGGTGCACAACGGCATCGATGCCCAGCTGTGGCAGCCCGACCGGTCGGAGGCCGCCGCACGGATCGTGGAGGACCACGGCATCGACCCGACCGGTCCCAGCGTGGTGTTCGTCGGGCGCATCACCCGCCAGAAGGGGCTGCCGTATCTGCTGCGGGCCGCCGCCGAGCTGCCACCCGAGGTGCAGCTGGTGCTGTGTGCCGGCGCGCCCGACACGCCGCAGATCCAGGCCGAGGTGGAGGAGTTGGTCGCCGGGCTCCGGCAGAGCCGGGGAGGCGTCGTCTGGATCGCCGACATGCTGCCGCGGGAGGAGGTCGTCGCGCTGCTGTCGCACGCCACGGTCTTCGTCTGTCCGTCGGTCTATGAGCCGCTGGGCATCGTCAATCTCGAGGCGATGGCGTGCGAGGCCGCAGTCGTCGCCACGGCCACGGGCGGCATACCCGAGGTGGTCGACGACGGCCGCACCGGCTGGCTGGTGCCCATCG
>CAYPQR010000652.1:0-1967 GCA_964412865.1 uncultured Intrasporangiaceae bacterium | reverse complement strand
GGGCGATGAAGGGCGCGCTGATCACGTCCGCCCAGGCGGCGGCGATCGTGAGCGAGTTGTGCGGTGTGGTCGTCACCGGTGATTGAGCACCCGAGGCGCGGGTCACGGCGTACTCTTCGGCCCGTGAGGACACCGTCGTCAGCGATCTGGCGTCGCCCTGGGGAGTCGACGCCGACTCCCTCTCCGCCGGCATCGACGACCTCTCACGGATGAGCATCGGCCCACTGGCGGGCATCGGCTACCTGGTGGCCCTCGCCGCCTGCGTGGCGGTGTACCTGCGCGACACGACTACGTCGCGTGCGGTGGCGCGCGCTTCGAAGGCCGGTGCCGCCACGGAGGCCGTGCCCACGCCATACCAGGTCCGCAGCATCATCGCCGACAGCTTCGCCCTCCAGTGGTTCGCGCTCTGGAGCGCGATCATCGGCGCAGTGGTCTTCATCCCGTTCGGGATCTATGCCCTGGTCGATGCCTACACCCCTGGCATGGTCATCGCGCTGTGCGCGGTGATCGTTGCGGCGATCATGGTGGCGGTCTTCCTGCTCGTGCACCGGCGCAGTCTTCCCGCGCACGACCGCCGGCGGCAGGGCATCGCCTCCCACTGGCACTATGACGACGAGCAGGCCGTATGGCAGCGGGCGACCGCCCTGCGGCAGGCAGCGTGGGGGCACGACTCCGGGCGTGACAGACGAGCCCGCGTCGGCAGACGTGTGACGGGGGTCGGCGCCACGGTCGGCTTCGCTGCGGCGCTCCTGCTCTGCTTCGTCCTCTTCGTGACCCATCCCGAGGCCCGCGTCCGACCGGGGCTCGCACACGCCGGCCCGGGGGTCACCTACTCGGGGTCATGGGCCTTGGCATCGACGCGGCTCGCTGGGCGGCTGCGGCGCTGTGTGTGGTCTGCGTGCTCGCCACGCTGACCGGGATGCTGCTCGAGGGCGCCGGCAACGCCGCCGAGAGAGCCCTGCTGGCCGGCGCCGCACGCGACCGGTTGGCCAAACAGCCGTCCCGCGACCTGCTGGCACACCACATGCGGTGGCATCCGGTGCGGCCCGCCCAGCTCGCCGCGGGCCTCGCCGGCATCGGCCTCACGACCGGCGTCGCGGCCTCCTGCTCGCAACGACGCACACCCGGACCTTCGACGGCGCCGCGGACCTCTTCGCCGGCTTCGAGAGGCCCGCGCAGCTGATGATCGCCGGCGCCGTGGTCGTCTTCGTCGCGGCCCACGTGTGGAACGCCGTGGCACTCCATCGCGGGGCTGCGCTTTGCAACCTCCTGCTCGCGCGGTGGCCGGTGCCGCCGGTCGTGCCGACGGCCAACGACGCCAAGGTGCCCGCGGCGCTCACCGGGCCCGCGCTCACGCGGCGGCGCCGAAACCGCAGGTAGCGGGCGAGGCCGGCGGCCGCCAGGGCGACACGGCGCGCACAGGCGCAGTGGATTGCCCGCGGCGCGGCCGTCCACAACAACTGGGGCTCGCGAGGCGAACGTGACCGTGGTGCACTACGGTCAATACATGAGTGGTGATCTCGTCGATCCGCTGCTTCGCCAGGCGGTGCGCGCCGTGCTCCTCGACCCGGCGGACAACATCCTGCTGGTGCACTCCAACTGGCCGGAACTACAGATCCCCGACGGCTTCTGGGCCTGCCCCGGTGGTGGAGTCGAGGAGGACGAAACCCCGATCGAGGCGCTGCGTCGAGAGCTGCGCGAGGAGGTCGGTTTCGAACTCGCAGAGGCCGGCCCGGCAATCTGGCGCTCGAGACACCTGGTCGACCTGCCCGACTACGACGGCCAGGAGGACACCTACTACCTCGTGCGCACGGAGCACTTCATCCCCGCACCGCGGCTGACGCCCGCGCAACTGCTGACGACCCACGTGCGGGGCCAGCGCTGGTGGTCACTGGATGAGATCGACGCCGGTCAGACGACGTTCGCCCCGAGACGTCTCGGCGACTACCTGCGCGAACTGATCAAGA
>CAYPQR010000651.1:0-1975 GCA_964412865.1 uncultured Intrasporangiaceae bacterium | reverse complement strand
GCGCCATCACGACGGCGCGCGCCCGAGCGCCGCCGTCGGCGATCTTGACGGCGAGCCCGTGCCCGTCGGCCAGCCCCACGGCATACACCGCCTCGGCGCCGTCCTTGGCGATCAGCCCGTCGATGCCGCGGATCAGGGCGGTGGTGTCGCGGTGGGTGCCGGCGAGATATTCCGGGTGCTCGCGGATGGCCGCCGCGATGCGGCCCTCGTCGGTGCCGGGCTTCGCGCTCGCGATGCGCCCGAACGCACGCGCCAGGCCGATCGGTGAGATCGCCATGACGGGTGCGCCGCATCCGTCGACGGCGACCGCGGCCAGCGTCTCACCGGCCAGCTCCGACAGGGTCTGGGCGATCAGCTGCTGCAGCGGGTGTTGCGGGTCCCGGTAGGTCGCGGTGTCCCACCCCGCCGCGACGCAGGCCGCCAGCATGGCGGCGTGCTTGCCCGAGCAGTTCTGGGTGATGGACTCGCGACCGTGGCCGGCGCGCAGCCACGCCGCGCGTGCCTCGTCGTCGAGCGGCAGGTCGGGCGTGTTCTGCAGGTCGTCGACGGTCAGTCCGGCGCCGGCCAGGATGCGCCGCACCCCCTCGAGGTGGAAGTCCTCGCCGGAATGGCTCGCGCAGGCCAGAGCAAGCAGCTCGCCGTCGAGATCGAGGCCGGCGCGCAGCATGCCGAGCGCCTGCATCGGCTTGTTGGACGACCGCGGGAAGCACGGCGCGAGAGCGTCGCCGACCTGCCGCACCACCTGGCCGTCGGGCCCGACCACGGCCGCGACACCGCGGTGCACCGATTCGACGAAGCCGCCTCGCTCGACGTGAGCGATGACCGGGGCGTTGGACAGGGCCTGCACGGATGAAGTCGTCACGCCTGCACACTAACCATCGGCCGGCCGACCCGCCCGTCCGGGACGGCGCACCCGGCGTCACCCGCAGACGAGTTCCTTGGCCATGCGCGGCCACAGCTCGACGTCGTCGCGCGTGCCGACGTAGGCGCGTGCCCGATCGGCGGACACCCACAGGTGGTCGCCGTCGAGGCTGTATCCCGTGTCGACCGCCCCCTCCGGGAGTCGCAGGTGATATCTCGGCCGCTCGGCGACATACGCGCGCAGATCGGCGGGAGGATTGCCGAGATAGGTGCGGGAGCCCAGCACGAGTTCGGTCATGCCGTCGGAATCGCACGCATTCGGAAAGGATTTCACCTTCGTGGTCGACACCCGCTCGCCGCTGTCATCGGTCCAGACGTCGATGCCGTATCCCGACGGCACGAGATCGTCGAACTCCGACCAGTCGCAGCGGGCCCACGATTCGACGTGCCACCCGTGGTCGCCGACGGTGGGCCCGTCGTGCACCACGACGGACTCCTTGACCCGGCCGTCGACGGTGTAGACGAACAGCGCGCGGGCGTCGGTCTGTCGCACGAGCCGGTATCCGGACATGGCGCCGACATACGCACCCTCGCCCTTGCCGTATTCGAGCGCCTGCTGCGGATTCGACGCCGCCGCACCCTCATACCGGGGCGCGTCGTATACCCCGCCGCGGATCCCGGCGTCCGAACGGCACTGCAACGCGAGCCCGGCGGCGCCGTAGCGGCGAGCAACCGGAGCGGTCTTCGCGCTCTGGGGCGTGACATACAGCGGCCCGTGGTATCCGTGCCTGACCGTCGGGCTGCTCGTCGCCCGCGACCCCTGGGTCCCACAAGAGGTCGCCACACCGATCAGTGCCAGACACCCGAGCGCCACCCCGAGCAGCCTGGGCGACAAGGCGATCCGCGGCGCCGCACTCGCTGCGGCACCCGTTGCCGACGCGTCCGCGCATCGGGGCCGGCCCGCCCGAAACATCCGTCGATGATACCGACGGGGAAGGCTCCGCAGTCTCCCGTTCGTGCGACAACCGCCGAACGTTATCGAACAGCAACCGGTCTGGTGCCGAGGCTCACTTCGTGCCTGCGCGCGTGCGTGCGGGGCCGCGGCGCGGCACGA
>CAYPQR010000650.1:0-1985 GCA_964412865.1 uncultured Intrasporangiaceae bacterium | reverse complement strand
CGGCGACAGGCACCAGGCGGCCCTGATGTTGCATGACGACACACCTCACGAGCCGACCGGCCCGGTCGAGGACGACCGCCTCCGGCTGCTCTTCACCTGCTGCCACCCCGCCCTCGCGATGGAGGCTCGGGTGGCGCTCACGCTGCGCCTGCTCGGGGGTCTCACCGTCGCCGAGATCGCCCGCGCGTTCCTGGTGCGGGAGACGGCGATGGCGCGGCGGATCACCCGTGCGAAGGCCAAGATCAAGGCCGCCCACATCCCGTATCGCGTGCCGTCGGCCGCCGATGTGCGAGAGCGACGGGCCGGTGTGCTCGCCGTCGTCTTCCTGATCTTCAATGAGGGCTACCTCGCGGGCGGCGGCGACGATCCGCTGCGGGTCGACCTCACTGACGAGGCGATCCGGCTCGGTCGCCTGCTGCGGGCGCTGCTCCCGGATGACGGCGAAGTCGCCGGGTTGCTGGCCCTCATGCTGCTCACCGATGCCCGTCGGTCGGCGCGCGTGTCTCGCACCGGCGAGCTGGTGACGCTCGACGAGCAGGACCGCGGTGCCTGGGACCGCGACCTCATCGCCGAGGGACAGGCTCTGGTCCGCGAGCGCGTCGTGGCCGTCGCGGCGGGTGGCGATCCGCCCGGTCGCTATCAGTTGCTCGCCGCGATCAATGCGGTGCATACGGATGCCCGGTCGGCTCGCGACACCGACTGGCCCGCGATCGTCGCGCTCTATGACCGTATGGCGAGGCTCGACCCGTCGCCGATCGTGCGGCTCAACCGGGCGGTCGCGGTCGCCGAACTCGACGGGCCGGACGTGGCGCTGGCCGAGATCGATCACCTCGGCGCCCTCGACGGGTATCACGCCTTCCACGCCGCCCGGGCGGACCTGCTGCGGCGGATCGGGCGCAGCGGTGCGGCGCGGGCGGCATACGACCGGGCCATCGAACTGGCCGGCAACCCCGCCGAACGGACCTACCTCACCCGCCGCCGCGACCAGCTCGCGGACGGGCCCCGCGGAGGCCGTGACAAATGATCTAGGACGGGCGGCGGGCACGGGAGGTAGCCTGGTGGTGTCGACCCGTCGAGGGGGACGGGGACGCCGAGCCGTCAGGAGGTGGACCGTGGAGACGGTGCACGAGGTTGCCACGATCGCTGCACAGCCCATTGCGGCGCTCTCCATCGCCGCGATGGCGACCAGCATGTTTTCGCGTGGCCCGCGGAGGCACGCCTACACGATCGGCGCCATGGCCGTCGCCGCGCTGCTCGGCATCGCGCTGGCCTCCTGGGTCGTCCACCCGGCCGCGGCGATCTGCCTGGCCGTGCTGTGGACCTACATCTGGCGGTCCCCGCGCAAGTCGTGGCGGCCGCTGACCCGCGGCGTGGTCGGCATCGCCGTCTTCGGGCTTCTCGGCGCCGGATGGGTGGTCTTCCCCGCCAGTTGGCTGCTCGCCATCTGGCTGCTGAGCCGGGGCCCGCGTCTGATGTTCGGCGGCGGATGCGGCGGGAAGAAGATCGACACGGACGAGGTGACCCCCAAGGTGAGACTCGACAAGCAGCCTCGTGACGGCACGTCCCAGGCGTCGAAGGCCACGGTGGCGTCCACGGCCGAGGAGGGGCCCGACCTGTATGCGCTGGCGCACGACATCCGGGTGCCGCAGGATTGCCGCGCCCAGTTGGTCGAATTGCGCGATCGCTGCCGCCGGACCGCGTCGTACCTGGTCGAACGGGGCCTCGGCGAGGGGCGGCTCGCGCACACGGTCCACCAGATCCAGCACGACTTCGCGCCGGGCGCCGTGCACGCCTACCTGCAGCTGCCCCCGACGATGGCCAACGTCGCGCCGCTGGAGGACGGCAAGACCGGTCACCAACTGCTGACCGAGCAGCTCGACCTGCTGATCAAGGGCGTCGACGACGTCATGTCCGAGGCGACCACGATCGGCGGCGCGAGCCTGAAGGCGAGCTACCGGTTCATCACCGACAAGTTCGGCAAGAAG
>CAYPQR010000649.1:0-1998 GCA_964412865.1 uncultured Intrasporangiaceae bacterium | reverse complement strand
GGATCGCCGGGCTGACGGTGCTCGACCCGCTGGGCGACAACGTCGGCCGGGTCCGTGACGTCGTGGTGACCTTCAGCGTCTCGAGCCTCCCCCGGGCCATCGGCCTGGTCATCGAGGTGGCGGCCCGGCGACGCGTCTTCGTGCCGATGACCAGGGTCACCAGCATCACCCCCGGATCGGTCATCACCACCGGCCTGGTCAATATGCGCCGCTTCGAGCAGCGCACCAACGAGACACTGGTGCTCGCCGAGATCCTCGACCGCACGGTGCAGGTCACCGATGCCGGACGCACCTACGAAGCCACCGTCGAGGACCTCGCCATCGAGCAGGACGCACGACGCGACTGGTATGCGGTCAAGGTATTCGTGCGCGAGCGCGGCACCGCATCGTCGGCATCCAAGGCGATGTCGCGTCTGACCCGCCGCCGCAGTGGCCGCACCGCCCTCGTAGACACGTCCGACGTGACCGGCCTGCGGGCCCAGGCCGAGGCGCAGAGCGCCGAACTGCTGCTCGAGACGTATGACGACCTGCGGGTCGCCGACCTGGCCGAGGTCATCCACGACCTCTCCCCCAAACGTCGCGCCGAGGTCGCCGCCGCCCTCGACGACCACCGCCTCGCGGACGTGCTCGAAGAGCTGCCGCAGGACGACCAGGTGGAGATCATGGAGGGCCTGGAGCGCGAGCGCGCCGCCGACGTCCTCGAGGCGATGGAGGCCGACGACGCCGCCGACCTGCTGGCCGAACTCCCGCCCGAACAGGCCGAATCCCTGCTGCAGCTCATGGAACCCGGCGAGTCGGAGCCGTTGCGGCGGCTGCTCACCTACGACGAGAACACCGCCGGCGGTCTGATGACACCCGACCCGGTGATCCTCAGCCCCGAGGCCAACATCGCCGAGGCGCTGGCACTCGTGCGCCGTGAGGAGATCGCCCCGGCGCTCGCCTCGTCGGTGTTCGTATGCCGCCCGCCCCTGGAGACGCCCACCGGCAAGTTCATCGGCATGGTCCACACGCAGCGGCTGCTGCGCGAGCCACCGCACAGCAGCGTGGGATCGTTCGTCGACACGACGATCGAGCCGCTCGACCCGCAGGCCCTGCTCGGTCAGGTCACCCGCATGCTGGCGATCTACAACCTGGTCAGCGTGCCCGTCGTCGACGACGACGGGCACCTGCTCGGGGCGGTCACCGTCGACGACGTGCTCGACCACATCCTGCCCGAGGACTGGCGCGAGGCCCGCCACGACGTGCGCAAGCAGTCCGGCGGCGAAGGGACTCGTGTGAGATGAACCACCCCACAAAGTTCTCCACTCGCAAGCTCGCTCCGATACTTTGCGGGGGCCCCGGATGACGAACGACGACGAGAAGGTGAGGCGGCGCAGCGTCGCCCGCCTGAGGCGGCATCGCCCGGAGCCCACGCGACTCGACCAGCCGCGCGAGGCCCGCACGACGCTGCTGCCGAGGGTGCGCCTCGACCCCGACATCTTCGGCACGTTCGCCGAGCGGTTCGCGCGCTTCATGGGCACCGCGACGTTCCTGGTCTACATGACCGGATTCGTGATCGTCTGGGTGATCATCAACCTCATCGGGCTGTTCGGATTACGTTGGGATCCCTATCCGTTCATCTTGCTCAACCTCTTCTTCTCGGTGCAGGCGTCGTATGCCGCGCCCCTGATCCTGCTCGCACAGAACCGCCAGGACGACCGCGACCGGGTCGCCATCGAGCAGGACCGCAACCGGGATGAGCGCAACCTCGCCGACACCGAGTTCCTGACCAGAGAGGTGGCGTCGTTGCGCCTCGCGATGCGAGACACCGCCACACGCGACTTCGTGCGATCCGAGTTGCGCTCGCTGCTCGACGAGATGGAGGAGCGCGGATACGTGCGTCAGGGACCCGACGACGAGCTGTCCGAGCGGGATCGGCACACCGCCGGGTAGTCCTCGCACCGTGGCTCCTACCATGGATGCATGCCTGCAGCTCCAGACAAGGACGCGATCTACACC
>CAYPQR010000648.1:0-2001 GCA_964412865.1 uncultured Intrasporangiaceae bacterium | reverse complement strand
CGGCGAACTCATCTCGGAAGGTATGCAGTAGCGCACAATCTCGCCGATCCGTCGGTGCGGGCCGAGGTGCGCGGATACCCTGCGGCACATGTCCTCCCCAACCATCGTGGGTCCACTGGGCCCGGACGTCGCCAGACACTATCCAACCCCGTATGCCGTCGTGGATGTGGAGACGACGGGCCTGTCCCCGTCCCGTGACCGCATCGTGCAGATCAGTGTGCGGCAGATGTCGTCGAGCGGTGCGCTGGAGGACGGATGGACCTCCCTGGTGGACCCCGGCCGCGACCCGGGGCCCAGCCACATCCACGGGATTCACCAGGACGATCTGGCCGACGCGCCGCAATTCAAAGAGATTGCGGCATCGGTCGTGAGCATGCTCGATCGCCGCATCATCGTTGCGCACAATGCTCGATTCGACTGGTCGTTCCTCGATGCCGAATGTCGGCGTGCAGGCACCACGCTGCCTTCCGACTCGCGGTTGTGCACGGTTTCGCTGACCCGACGACTCGAATTGCCGCTGAGCAACATGCGTCTCGCCTCCGTGGCCGCTTACTGGGGCATACCTCAAGTGCGGGCGCACGATGCGGAGGACGACGTGCGTGTCACGGTCGAAGTTGCGCGTCATTCACTGGCCATGTCACATCGCCTCGGCCTCGAACTTCCCCTGGCGTCGTGCCGGCAGAAGCCCAGGCACCCCGTGACGTATCCACCGTCCGCACCCCGCACCGCATGCCCCTGGCGGTATCCAGGGCGGCTGGAGGACGGTCGGCCCCTCACCCAGGGAATGACGGTCGCCATCAGCGGTGACACGACCCGTCCACGTGAGGATCTGATCGCATGCGCTGCCGACGCGGGTCTGAAGGTGATGAACTCCGTCAGTGGTCGGACGAGCCTGGTGGTCGCCAACGACCCGTCCTCACCGCACCGCAAGATCACGCGGGCACACGCCGAGCACACCGCGATCCTCTCCGAGGCCGCCTTCGTCGACATGCTGCCAACGATCGCCCCCGGACGACCGAAATCGGCGCCAGACCGGACGGTTTCGCGAACTCGACACCCATCGAAGACCGGCAACCCGCAGCAACTCACCGGGCGTCGCGTGCTCGTCCTCGCGGGCACGCACGCCGACGCGGCAAGCCTGCGCTCACGCATCACAGACCTCGGCGGGCAGTCAGCCGTCAATCTCACCACCTCGGTGACCGACTACGTCGTGCTCCCCGGTCACACGCAGGACTCCCGCCGGCAACGGTGCCACGAACTCGGACTGCGCCGGCTCGACCCGGTCTCATTGGAGCCGCTCCAGCCGGCATACCGACCAGTCCAGGCTGGACCTGCGCAGCGCCCGGACGACCGGGCTCCGGCGCCCACAACCGCCCAAACCCTGCCTCGAGGAGGAGTCTGCGATCTGACGGGCGACGACCCCCACCTGCTCACGGTCTCGTGGGCCGCCTCCGCCGCGAAGCCGGATGTCGACATCGTCGGATTTGTCGTCGACGACTCGGGTCATGTGGCGGCGGATGAGGACATGATCTTCTACAACCAGCCGTGTCACGCCTGCGGTGCGGTGCAACTCGACCTCGACACGTCGAGCGAGGTCTCAGTGCATCTCGCTCCGGCGCTGCTGGCAGAACATCGGTCGGTGGTCGTCGCCGGCGCCCTCGACGGGTCGGGAACGTTCGCAGATCTCGGCCCGGTGGAGATTGCACTGTGGGACTCGGACGGCCACCTCCTGATGCGCTCGACGCAGGATGCCGCCGAGGACGAGACGGCGATGATCCTCGCCAGACTGTATGCCAGGGGCGACACATGGCGGCTGCGTTCGGTCGGGCAGGGCTACCAGCTCCCGTTGGACGGCCTGGCTCGGTTGTACGGCGTGGATGTGGCTGACCATTGACGCCGATCGGGCGGCGGAGCGCGCGCCTTCCGCGCACTTCGCCGCCCGAATCCGCCTTTGCCTCTGCGGGATCACCGTCCGGAGGCGGGAGAGACGGCCCGGGATCG
>CAYPQR010000647.1:0-2002 GCA_964412865.1 uncultured Intrasporangiaceae bacterium | reverse complement strand
CAACACCGGCCCGCTGCCCAAGCAGCTGGCGTCGACCTGGAAGAAGATCTGCCGGCTGGCGCTGCCCAACGAGCTGCCCTGGCAGCGTCGTCAAGGCACAACTGCTCCCGCCACCGCCTGAACGACCTAACCCGAGAGCGCGTCTCGCCGCCGTCCCCGTGGACGCGACGAGACGCGCTCTATTCGTAGCTCACGTCAGATGCGCGGATACGTCGCCGACGCGACCTCACCCGGGTAGTCGTCGTAGAACGGCACGTAGCCCTGCTCGCGATCGCGCAGCACATAGACGGTGTCGTCGCCGGTGTCGGCGTAGCCCTGGTCACGCAGTTCGACCTTGCGTGACTTGAAGGTCGAGGTGTGCTCCAGCGAGTCGGTCACCCGCACGAACACCGGCAGGGCGTATGCCGGCAGCGCATCCGCGAGGGCGACCGCCGCCTTCTGTCCGTCGAACTCGCGGCCCTGTGCGGGCACGACCGCTGCCATGCCCGCCTTGCCGTCGGCGCCGGGCACCTCGACGCCGAACACCGAGGACTCCTCGACGCAGTCGAGCGCGTCGAGGGCGGCCTCGACCTCCGTGGTCGCGACGTTCTCCCCCTTCCAGCGGAAGGTGTCGCCCAGCCGGTCGACGAACGCGACGTGGGTGAGCCCCTGCTGGCGCACCAGGTCGCCGGTGTCATACCAGCAATCACCCTGTTTGAATGCGTCGCGCAGCAGCTTCGACTCGGTGGCGTCCTTGTCGGTGTAGCCGTCGAACGGCACCCGGGGCGTGACCTTGCCGATCAGCAGCCCCGTCTCGCCGGTCTTGACGGACACCAGCCGTCCCCTGGCGTCACGCACGGCGTGGCCGGTGTCGGGGTCGTAGGCGACGACCTTGTAAGGCAGCGGGCAGGTGCCGGCCGTCTGGTCGACGTTGAAGGCGTTGATGAACCCGATGTTGCCCTCGCTGGCGGCATAGAACTCGGCGATGCGCTCGATGCCGAATCGCTGCTGGAACTCGTGCCAGATCTCGGCACGCAGGCCGTTGCCGACGATGACGCGGACGCGATGCTCACGATCGGTCGGGCGCTCGGGCTGGGCGAGCAGGTAGCGGCACAATTCGCCGATGTAGACGAACGCGGTCGCGTCGTAGCGGATGCACTCGTCCCAGAACTTCGACGCGGAGAACTTGGGTGCGATCGCCATCGCGGCGCCGCCGACGAGCACCGCGCCGAAGGCGACCGTCACGGCATTGTTGTGATAGAGCGGCAGCGAGCAGTAGAGCGTGTCGTCGTGGCGCAGCCGCACGCCGAGCGCGCCGAGGCCCGAATACGACTTGAGCCACCTGAAGTGGCTCATCACCGAGGCCTTGGGCAGGCCGGTCGTGCCGGAGGTGAAGATGTAGAACGCCGTCTCGTGGGCGACCGTCGCCGCACACGACTCGGGGTCGGCCGCGGACCTGCCCTCGGCCTCCTCCCCCAACTGCTCGAAGGTCAGCACGGTCTGCCGGTCGGCGGCCTCACCGGCCGACCGGAACGTCTCCTCGCATGCCGGTTCGAGGATGGTCAGGCGCGCGCCGAGCAGGCCCAGGCTGTGCGCCAGCACCTCGCCGCGCTGGTGGTAGTTGATCAGCCCGCAGATCGCGCCGAGCTTGACGGTCGCGAGCAGCACCAGCACGTTGTCGATGTCGTTGTGTCCGAGCAGGGCGACCACGTCGCCGCGGGACACGCCACGCGCGGCGAACACCGCGGCATACCGGTTGACGATGTCGTTGGCCTCGCCGTAGGTGAGCACGCGGCCCGGCCCCTTGAGGAACGGGCGGTCGGGATGACGCGCGGCCGCCTTCTGGAAGACCAGCCCGATCGAGTTGCGCGCGGTGGGCTTGCGCAGCAGCAGTCCGGGCGTCTCTCGCGCGAGGAGCGGCAGGTCGGGCACCATGCCGACCAGCCCCCTGCCGACGTCCAGGGGGCCGACGTGCTGACGGGTCTGTGCAGTCAATTCATGCTCCTTCTGCTCATCACCGCCA
>CAYPQR010000646.1:0-2011 GCA_964412865.1 uncultured Intrasporangiaceae bacterium | reverse complement strand
CTCGGTCCCCGGCTGCGGTCGGCAAGACCGGGCCCGCCCGCTTCGTCATCACCCTGCCGGACCGGCCCCACGTATGAAGCGGTGGTGGACCCCGTTGCCGCGCAGCCCAGTCAGGGCAGTGGGGCGCGCGGCGGCGTGGTGATCCGCGCCCGCCTCATGTGGACGAGTTGGTGTCACCGGGCGGTCACCAGGGCACCGTGCCCTGGTCGCCGGTGAAGGTCCCGGTCGGGCCGTCCGTTCCGAGAAGGGCGACGTCGACGATGTGGGCGGCGCCCTGCTCGACGGGCTTCGTCCCCTGGAAGTTGTTGAGCGCCGTTGCGGTCATGCCCGGATCGACGGTGTTGACCGGGATCCCTTCACCCTCGAGTGCCGTGGCGAACGCCAGCGAAACGGCGTGAAGGGCGGTCTTCGACACCGAATAGGCGCCGAACATGCGGCGATGCGCGTTTGCCGGGTCGGAGTTGGCGGCCAGTGATCCGCCGCCGCTGCCGACGTTGACGATGCGGGATCCGTCCGTCGTGCGCAGCAGGGGCAGGAGCGCCTGGGTCAGGGCTATGGGACCGAAAACGTTGATCTCGAAGATCTTTCGGACAGTTTCCAATGACGCGGTGGTCAGCAGCCCCGCACTGGCGCGCACGTCGAGAGGTGTGCTCTGGTCGCCGATGAATGAGACCCCGGCGTTGTTCACGAGCACGTCCAGTCGCCCGAACTCGGAGCCGATCCGATCGGCCGCGGCCGTGATCGACGACTGGCTGGTGATGTCGAGTTGTACGGCGTGGACATTTCCTGCGATTTTGTCGGCTGCTTCACGTCCCTTGCGGATGTCGCGGGAGCCGAGCAGGACTGTGAAGCCGTGCTCTGCGAGGGCACGCGCGACTTCGCGGCCGATGCCCCTGTTGGCCCCGCTGACGAGGGCGATCTCAGTGGTGGAGGTGTGCGAGGTGTCGGTAGTCATGCCTTCAGCCTGGCCGGTCCGGATCATACGGACAATAACGGTCAGTTCACAAAATATGCTCTATAGTTCAGGAATGCAGGGCCTGGATCATCTGTCGCGCGTGCTCGATCTGATCTCGGTGCGCGGTGTCGTATCCGGTGGCGCGGTTGTGAGCGGTCCATGGCGGGCGCAGACGCCTGTCGCGGACATGCTGAAGTTCTTCGCCATCGTGCGCGGCGAGGCGCAGCTGCTGACGGACGGGATCGACGCTCCGATCCGACTTGTCGAGGGCGAGGTCGCGATCTTGAACGGGCGTTCGTGGCTGTCCGCGTGGGGCGGCGCCGGGTCCGGGCCGGAAATCCCGGTGCCGCAGCCGTCGGACGGCGCCATCGTGCGGTGCGGCGACGGTGACCCCGAGGAGGCCGACGCGTTCATCGGCGGCCGTATCGGCCTGGATACGGCCGGGCGTGAGCTCCTGCTGGACGCGCTTCCGGCGGTTGCCCATGTGCGCACCTCGGCGGCGTCGGCGGTGCGCATACGCAGCCACATCCACCGTCTCTTCGAGGAGATCACCGCGCCCCTGCCCGGCGCGCAGTTCGCCGTCCGCGAATACAGCCAGCTGATGATCTTGGATGTGCTGCGCGCCTTCGCGAGCGAAGCCGAGATGCCGGACGGGTGGCTGAAGCTGCTGGGTGACGAGCAGCTACGGCCCGCACTCGACCTCATCCATGCACAGCCGGATGAGGCATGGGGCCTGGACGACCTCGCGCGCGTGACCGCAATGTCACGCACGTCCTTCGCCATACGCTTCCGCGACGTCGCCGGGGTGCCCCCGATCACCTATCTCGCACGGTGGCGCATGCTGCTCGCCAAACGCGAATTGCAGCGGGCGGACACGCGCATTCGCCCGCTCGCGCACAAGCTCGGGTACTCCTCGGAGAGCGCGTTCAGCTCGGCGTTCAAGCGCCATGTCGGCGAGTCGCCGCACAGTTATCGCTCGCGTTCGCTCCGCGCCGGGTCTGGGCCGCCGTCAGCTCACGCAACTCGGTGAAGGTCTGGTCGACGACGACGTGGAGG